>CAZKSP010000333.1:0-3434 GCA_964555385.1 uncultured Chitinophagaceae bacterium | reverse complement strand
GTTCGAAAACCGTGTTGTCTGCCGAGTCTCCTTCTCTTGGCCGCCACGCATGGTGAACAGCTTGACCATTCCGGCCCGTATCCGCTCGGGGAAAAGATGCTCCTCGGCCGGTCGGTCCAGAAAGTCAACGAACAGTCGCACACGGGACTTTTCCCCTTCGGGCCAAACCACGACTTTGACGCGGTGCCCAGTCCCTTCACGAAACGGAAGGACATTCGGGTGTTGATACTCCGGACTACTCCACCAGCCCGGCGGCTTGGGATTCGGATCTTGCTTGGTCAGAAATTCTTTTCGATGCCATAGCCCATAGGCCGCCCGCTCGCTGCCTTCCCGAAGATCGACACGCAACTGCCCGCCAATCCCGTCTTGGACGCGATCGCCTTCCTGAAGTCCGACTATGAATCCGCTCACGACTTGCAAGTCGCCTCCCTTCGCCTCAACCGGATCGATCTGCATCTCGATAGAAAAAGACTCCGCCGCAGGGTCGACGCCCATGACGGTTGACTCGGTCCACACGCTCGAGCGGGCTTCAAGGGTGGCGTCGCCAGGCTTTGCAAAAAAGCCGCGGTGCCCCTCCTTATGTTGCACGTCCTTCTCGAAGGCAGGCACCGTGATCTGTGGGAGCCCACCCGTCTCCTCCGCCGATGCTGGCAAAGCTGCCAGCATCGCAACGGCAGTCCCAACGATGATTCGTAGGTAGCCAAGCATGTTTGCCTCTTTTTGAAAGTCGCAATTGTATATTCCCTTTAACACAAGAAAGAAACGCTCCACCTCGATCGACCGACTTTCCTTGCAGTGCAAGGGGCGTCGGCAGGTTTGACGAAGGGCCATTGACAAAATCTTTAATGCCACAGTGGTCGCCTAACAGCTGTCGGGTTGCATCAATGGGTGGCCCGGCGGCTTGGCGGTAGGCCCGTGATCCTCTCGCCCGAGGGGCCAGAGGGGGTGGCTACTGAACGGTCCAGGGAACACGGGTGAAACGCAGAAGCGGTCGAATGAGGTGCGGAAATCGCCGAAGATGTAGTCGCAGCGAGAACACTTGTAAACCATAGACTTTTGGTTCTTTTTCGGGCAGAGTAGCGGAACCCAATAAAGCGTTTGGGTGCTGTCGTACATCCATCTCAAGGAAATGCTATGTCAGGCAAGTCTCGACCTGTCCGTATCGCTGTTGTAGGCCTGGGATTCGGAGCCGAGTTCATCCCGATCCACCAGCGTCACCCCAATGCCGAACTGGTGGCGATCTGCCAGCGTTCAGAGGGCAAGCTCAATCAGGTCGGCGATGCCTATGGAGTTGAGCGGCGGTACACCAGCTATGCCGATCTCCTTGCGGACAAGGAGATCGACGCGGTTCACATTAACTCCCCGATCCCCGACCACGCACCGATGTCGTTGGCGGCCCTTGAGGCCGGCAAGCATGTGATGTGTACGGTGCCAATGGCCACGACCGTTGAAGACTGCAAGAAGATTGTCGACCTCGCGGAAAAGACCGGCCTGAAGTACATGATGGCCGAGACGGTCGTTTACGCCCGTGAGTTCTTGTTCGTAAAACAGATGGCCGATGCTGGTGAACTTGGGGACATTCAGTTTCTTCAGGCAAGCCACCAGCAGGACATGGACGGCTGGCCGGACTACTGGCCCGGGCTGCCACCGATGCACTACGCGACCCATTGCGTTGGGCCATGCCTGGCCCTTCAACGGCTCGATGCAGAAGAGGTTAGCTGCTTTGGCTCAGGCGAGATTCGTGAGGAACTCATCAGCCGCTACGGATCGCCGTTCGCGATTGAGAGCGCCCATGTCAAGCTGCGGGCGAGCAAGGTTGTGGCCCGTGTTATTCGATCGCTGTTCGACACGGCGCGTCAGTACCGCGAGAGTTTTGATGTGTACGGCTCGAAGAAGAGCTTCGAGTGGCAGCTGTGCGAGGGTGAGGAGCCGGTGATCCACACCGCGAAGAAGCCGGAGCCGGAGATCCCCGCGAGGGTGGCCGTGCCTGACTTTGCCCATCTCCTGCCGGAGCCGATCCAGCGTTTCACCACGGGTGGCGTCTACGATGCAGATGACCATCAGCATCTTTCGTTCACGCAGGGTGGCGGTCACGGCGGCAGCCATCCACACCTTGTGCATGAGTTTGTGACAGCACTTGTGGAAGGACGCGATCCATATCCGAACGCCCGCCAGAGTGCCAACTGGACCTGCACCGGCCTGCTGGCCCACGAAAGCGCGATGGACGGCGGTGCCATCAAGAAGCTGCCTGAATGGACCTTCAGCGGCTGAGGATGCGCCTGCTGAAATCTTTGTGACGAGATGTGCTACGGGCGGCGAGCGTGGGTGGCCGGTGAAGGCATGCCGATGTGACGGTTTCCCTATGCCGCTGTAGGTAAGACGGACAGACTGTTTCCCCAGTGCGGAGAACAATGATGCGGTTCCGAGTCATGACTGGTGCCATGCTGCTAGCGGCGATTTGTGGAGTCCGGGCGGCGGCGGCCGCCGAGCCCCTGCATGTGCTGTTTCTTGGAGACGAAGGCCATCACCGGCCAGCTGAGCGATTTGCGCAGGTACAGGGCATGCTCGCCAACCGTGGGGTCGAGATGGTCTACACCGACTCGCTCGACGACCTCTCACCCAAGTCGCTTGCTGGCTACGACGTGCTGGCGGTCTATGCCAACATCGACAGCCTGCCGGGACCAGCCGAGGCGGCAGTCATGGACTATGTCCGTGAGGGCGGCGGCGTTGTGCCCCTGCACTGTGCGAGCTTTTGCTTCCGTGACTCACCCTTCTGGATCTCGCTCGTGGGAGCCCAGTTTGAACGGCATGGCACCGGTGAGTTTCGCACTGAGATCGTGGCAGCAGATCATCCGGTGATGCAAGGTTTCGAAGGCTTCGAGAGTTGGGATGAGACCTACGTGCATCGGCTGCACAACGACCGCGGCCGCACCGTGCTGGAGGTCCGCGAGGAGAACGGCAAACGTGAGCCCTGGACCTGGGTTCGCAACGAGGGCAAGGGCCGCGTCTTCTACACCGCCTGGGGCCATGACCAACGGACGTGGAGTCATCCTGGGTTTCAGAACCTGCTGGAGCGAGGCATCCGCTATGCCGCCGGTGGCGACCCTGCAGACGCCGGGCCCTCCATCGATCGTCCCCGGATGACTGTTGCTCCGTCGGAGGGGCTTCAGCCTTTTGCGTATCAGCCTGCCAGGGTGCCTTTTTATGTGCCTGATGCGAAGTGGGGCACCGTCGGTGAGCCGATTACGACCATGCAGAAGCCGCTCTCCCCTCAGGAGTCACTGAAGCACGTGATCACGCCTGAAGGTTTTCAGACTGAGTTGTTTGCCAGTGAGCCACTCCTTGGGGGAAAGCCACTGGCCATTACCTTCGCCGCTGACGGCAGCCTGTATGTGGCGGAAAGCGTCGACTATCCCAACGAGCTTGTGCTGCCA
>CAZKSP010000332.1:0-3460 GCA_964555385.1 uncultured Chitinophagaceae bacterium | reverse complement strand
TCCGTATTTGATCCTCGGGCCACATTCCCTCAGCTCGCGCTTCGGGCTTCTGGGCACGGGTACAACTCCGGTTGCTTTGAAGCCCGAATCGCAAGCTGAGTGACTCTCCGTATTTGATCCTCGGGCCACATTCCCTCAGCTCGCGCTTCGGGCTTCCGGGCGCGGGCACAGCTCTGATTGCTTTGAAGCCCGAAGCGCAAGCTGAGGGAAACCGTGTCTTTTGTTTCGGAGCTGTATTCCCAGCGGGTTTCGGCTCGGGCTTCCCCGAATTCTGGATCGCTTGGTGGAATAGAAAGTTGCCTGGCAGCCTCTGCAAGAGCGGGAGATCTGCTTCGTGAGTCGACGTGAAGTCAGCTGATCCACCTGTTTAGTCGCTGCCTTCACCGGCTATTCGAGGAAAGCAGTCTTCGCGTAGGCTTCGATTTGCATTTCGGCTGAGTTGCGTTCTTCTTGATCTGATATCTGCTTCTGGAGGTGAGTAAAGATGAATAGGCTGAGTGTGTTTTGTCTGCTGGTGCTCCTGTTGAATCCGCGGCTGACGCGAGCCGTCGAGACGCCAGAGAACCCGGAGGAGTTTCACATCATCCTGCTCGTCGGCCAGTCGAATATGGCCGGCCGTGGCCAGGTCGCCGCCGAGGATTGTGAGCCCCATCCCAGGGTGCTGATGTTCACCAAGGAGCAGTCCTGGCAGCCGGCAGTCGATCCGCTGCACTTTGATAAACCAAAGATTGTTGGCGTTGGTCCGGGCAGAAGCTTTGGGATTGCCTATGCCGAGGCCAACCCGGGGGTGACGGTTGGCCTGGTTCCCTGCGCCGTCGGTGGGTCAGCCATTACCAGTTGGGTGCCGGGCGGCTATCACGAGCAGACGAAGTCTCACCCCTGGGACGACATGCTGCCGCGGGCGCAGGCCGCCCTGCGGGCTGGGCGGCTGAAGGCGATTCTCTGGCATCAGGGTGAGGCTGACTGTAACCCGGCGGCAGCCGCGGCCTATGCCGAGCGACTGCGGGAGCTCGTCGGCCGATTTCGGAAAAGCCTCGATGCTCCGGCAGTTCCATTTTTGGTGGGGCAGCTTGGTATCTTCCCCGCCCGGCCCTGGACGGCTGCAACCCGGCAGGTTGATCGTGCCCACCGGCAGCTTCCGCAACAGCTTCCTGCCGTTGGCTTCGTGTCGGCAGAAGGGCTGACCGACAAGGGCGATGCCCTTCATTTTGATGCTGCATCGTATCGGACGCTCGGCCGACGGTATTTCACGACCTTTCAGTGGCTCGCCGAGCAGGCTGGCGGAACAAAGCCAGCCGCAGCCGATTTATCGCGGCGATCGGCTCCTGAGTCAGCCTTTACTTCCCTCTGTGACGGCAGGAGTCTGAGGGGCTGGGAGCAGGCCGGCAACTGGGAAATCGAAGACGGCGTTTTTCACCGGGTGCGTGGAGGTGGTCCGCTGACCTATACGGCGGCGCTGGTGCCTGATGACTTTGAGCTTCGGTTTGATTGGAAAGTTTCGGTCGGCTGCAATAGCGGGGTCTATTACCGGCCCGGACAGGTTGAGTATCAGGTGCTCGACAACGTCGGAAGTCCCTACGGCCAGAATTCTCGGCAGTCGGCGGCGTCACTGTTTTTCTGCATGGCTCCAGAAGAAGACCTTACGCGGCCAGCAGGGGAGTGGAACACGGGCCGAATTCTCTGCAAGGGCTCGGTGATCGAGCATTGGCTCAACGGCGAGTCAGTTGTCTCGTTTGACTACGAGGATCCGCGTTGGGCTGAGTATGTCGACCTGCTGGCCGTCCGCGGTGGTAACCTGACCGGCCGAGGTGGCCGCTTGTGGCTGCAGGATCATGGCCAGGAGGTCTGGTATCGCCGGCTTCGCTGGCGAAAGCTGCCAGCGGCTGAACAGCTGACACCGAATCCTTATTTTCACCCGGAGCCCGTGACCGGTGCTGCGTTGGTGGCCGAGCAGGAGCGGGTGCAGAAAATGCTCAATGAGTCGGCCGGAAAAGGGCGTTCAACTCGTTGATGGTAGGGACAAAAACACTATCAGTCTGGGACCGTCGGCGTTTGTCGGAGGATCAACCTGCGACTTTGCCGGAATCAGTCAGCCGAGATGACTTCGCCGCCATTTCTGGTTCCAAGGGCACGCCACGTCGTGACGTTGATGTCACTGGAGAAGGATCGGATTGAGCCATCCATCATGGCCACGTTGACGATGCCACCGTTGTGATAGCTTCTTGAGGTCACAACGGCGATGGAGGGGCCAGTTCGACCGCCTCCCTCACGAAGCGAGACGAAGTCGCCGTCTGGTCCGCCCGAAACTGGTGTGACCGAGTTGGGAGTGAAGCCGGTGGTGAAGCCCGCCTGATGCGTTCGGCCGTCGCACCACTCTGTATGCCCCGAGTCAGCCTTGTAACTGCCAGAGAGTGACTGCAGTGCCGTTCCATCGGTGCCGGCAGGAACAGTACTTAGTCCACCACCATCACGGACGTAAGGAGTCCAGCCCTTGACCTCAGCAAACGCAAGTGTCTTTGAGAGCCCATCCTTAAAAAACTTGTGCTGTCCTTTGAAGTTTACCCCGAAGGCTCCATCGCCGGTTGACGTGTTCCCGCTGCCAAGAATCGTCCCGGTTCCCATGTTGATGGCGATGTTGAGCGGATAGTAGTCCGTACCTCGGGGCTCATCCTTGATTTCGCTTGGACACAGCAGTGTGGCGATTCGGTAATTGCAGATTTTCTTTCCGCTTATCGTCTTGTCCTTGTAGGACGTCCCTGCTGCGATTGCATCGCGAACTCCATCACCGAGTGATAGCTGTTCGACAAAAGGCAGCAGTTTCGCCGGCACGGACCAGTCGGAAAGGTCATCGCCGATCGTATTGGTTTCAAACGAGGCAGGAAAATGACGCCGGGAGTTCTCGAAGTTATGGAGTGCTAAAGCCATCTGCTTGAAGTTATTGCCGCAGGACATCCGACGAGCCGCCCCACGGGCCTGCTGCACAGCAGGCAATAAGAGCCCGACAAGCACGCCGATAATGGCAATCACGACCAGCAGTTCGATCAGAGTGAATGCGGCCAAGCTACCTGCCCTGAAGCACCCTGAAGGAGTCGTGGATGTGGTGGAAGTGTGCCGGGAAGGCGAGCTTTCAAACGCCATTGGTAACCTCGTTTCAGGAAAAAGCGTGAAGCGTGGCTGGCTAACAGAAAACCGGAGGCCTGATATTGAGAATCATTCTCATTAAGCGAATCTTAGCCACTCGTGAGGTTTCGTCAACTGGAAAACATAGAAGTAAGCTATGGCCGCCGAACCTTCGTTAGAAACCGGAGGTAAGCGTGGCACGCATACCCAGATTTCCCGTTCGCGTGGGGGGGCAGCCAGTCGCGGCCGTCTGATCACGGTCAGTCGGTCTGCTCTGACGATCTGCTGCGGGGAGGCCGGGAAGTGCACATTCGTGCCGGCGGCGAACGCTGCCGGCTCC
>CAZKSP010000331.1:0-3474 GCA_964555385.1 uncultured Chitinophagaceae bacterium | reverse complement strand
CTACCACGGGGAGTATAGAGGACTGCCTGAGGACAACAAGCGGCAGAGTTCCGGCAAAATCACAGCAGCAGGAGTCCACCGTCCAGAAGGCCGCCTGACCAAAATGTCGTCGATACTCGGTCAACAACGGCCAGAGTGCATGATCAACCGCCCCGGTTGTCGCGAGGAGAGGCCTTTTCACCCCACTTTCTCGGCTTTCTTTCGAAAAAAAGGCGGCTTGCGGCCCCCCTCAGGGGCATCTCCAAGGCATGGCAAACGAATTGATCGAGGACAAATCAGTGATTTTTCTTGACCAAACGCCCATTTCCCCTAGATTTTATAGAGTCAAATTTGGTCGGAGTCGTCTGTCAGAGTTCGGACGATTCGGCCTTCCAGGGATGGTTTATGCTCGTCCTATCTCGCAAAAAAGACGAATGCGTGGTCATCAACAACGATATCCGAATCGTTGTTGTGGAAATTCGTGGAGATAAGGTGCGCCTGGGCGTTGAGGCTCCGAAGGAGGTGCCTGTCCATCGTAGTGAAGTCTATGAGGCGATTAACCACGGTGGCACTGACCTTGCGCCTCCCCAGTCTTTCATTCGCGCCGAAGGGGCCAGTGGATCCCAGCCGATTTCCGGTGACACTGCTCTGCCGGCACATCCAGATGTCGTTCATGACTAAGTCTGGGTCCGTTCCCATTCGGGACTCGACTCAGGCCGAGATGATGGGTATTCTTTCCGACGCCTAATGATTTGGTCCGGCGACAACTCGCATGACCACGTTGGCCCCATCGTCTAGAGGCCTAGGACATCGCCCTTTCACGGCGGTAACCGGGGTTCGAATCCCCGTGGGGTCACCTTCTGTCTTTGGGATTGGGCAGTAGAGGCACAACTGATGCCGAGGACTCATGCAGCCAAGTAGCTACGATGCCGTTTTGTTCGTCAGTTTTGGTGGTCCCGACGGTCCCGACGATGTGATGCCGTTCCTTGAGAACGTGCTCCGAGGGCGGAATGTGCCGCGGGAGCGCCTGCTCGAGGTTGCCGAGCACTACCACCACTTCGGCGGCAAGAGTCCGATCAACGAACAAAATCGCAGCCTGATTGACGCCTTGCGAGTTGAACTCGAAGAGTCTGGTCCTCAGTTGCCGGTCTATTGGGGCAACCGAAACTGGCATCCTCTCTTGACTGATACCCTTCGCGAGATGGCTGCGGATGGAGTCAAACGAGCGATCGCTTTCGTGACAAGTGGCTTCAGTTGCTATTCAGGCTGTCGGCAGTACCGGGAAAACATAGCCGAGGCCCGAGAAGCGGTTGGCCCCACAGCTCCGGAAATCGACAAAATTCGGGTCTTCTTCAATCACCCAGGATTTGTCGGGCCCATGGCTCGCAACCTCTCCATGGCGGTTGAGTCTCTCGGCCAAGGCAACCAAATCCCGGTCTTGTTCACGGCGCACAGCATTCCACTGTCAATGGCAGAGTCCTCTCGGTACTGCAGCCAGCTAGAGGAAGCATCGCGGCTTGTTGCCGAACAGGCTGGAACCCCGAACTGGCGGCTTGTCTATCAGAGCCGAAGTGGCCCGCCGTCACAGCCATGGCTAGAACCCGATGTGTGTGATGCCATTCGCGAGTTGCACGCCACCGGGACCCAAGACGTGGCTGTCGCGCCTATTGGTTTTATTTCGGACCATATGGAGGTCAAATTCGATCTCGATACCGAAGCCGCTGCCGTCTGCAAAGAACTTGGGATGCGAATGGCACGAGTCGCAACGGTCGGGACCGATCCAGAATTTGTCCGAGCAGTCCGCGACCTAATCGCTGAGCGGGCTTGGGATCTCGCTGAACGTCCTGCCATCGGCCAACTGCCGGCAAGCCATGATGTCTGCCCTCTTGATTGCTGCCCGGCACCGCGTCGACCCGCAGCAGCGGCTAGGCCTAGCTGAGCCCCATCGGAGTCACCGATGAATGCTTTCGCCTCAGCCAGCGCCCAGGCGGGCCGTGATATTGTGGTACTCACCCACGGTTTTATGGCGCATCGTCTGCTGCTGAACAGGCTCTCACGCCGGCTCCGCCGAGCTGGCTGGCAAACCCGCGTCTGGGGCTATGAAAGTCTGCGTACTTCCGTGACCCAACATGCTGAACGATTCGCAGACCTCCTCACTGAGCTCTCCGCCAACGAAAGGGTCGATCGTATCCATTTGGTGACCCACAGCATGGGCTGCATCATCGGCCGAATGGCTCTTAGCCTGACACCACAGCCCAAGCTTGGTCGTTTCGTGATGCTAACGCCACCGAACCGCGGATCTTTCGTCGCCACGAAGACAGTTGGCCTATTCGGCAGGCTATTTCCACCGGTTGCTGAACTGGCCACAACGCCTGATAGTCTCGTCAACAAACTGGCAGATCCAGCGGGCGTGGATGTCGGCATTATCGCGGCAGCCAAGGACGCGCTGGTCGATCTTGAAAGCACCAAGCTCGGGATACCGCACGAACATATCACGCTTCCCTGCCTGCACTCTGCGGTACTCTTCCGCAAGGACGCTGCTGATCTAGTCGATGCGTTTCTCAAGACGGGCCACTTCAAGTGACCTTTCCGAAGACCACTCAGGCTGCCCCGGCAGCACGTCCTGTAGCAGCTCGGACGCCGAGATACGACTGCCGCACTTCGAGGCAAATTCGTCGAAACGGCTCCGGCCGGCAGACACCAGCAAGCCGCAGCGTCTCAATGGCCCCTTGACGGAAAACGAGATCGCCACAATCAAACCACTCCTGCCCGGAGTGCACAACGAGTTCTATTGAGTCGAACCGATCAAAATCGACATACTGCTCGACCTTTGGGCTAATGCCTCGATCCATCGTCACCCGACGATTCGTCACTCGAAACCGCCGAATTGCCCATGGCAACCGCATTCCAAGGTACAGCATCAACCCAAGCGGAATTGTCGCCAGCAGGCACAACCGCCCCAGCCGCAGCGGCCCAATGCCGGCCTGCATGCCGTAAAGCCGACCGAGCGTCCGCCCCAGACCAGTACCGCCCACCGAAGGCCAGGCCGTCATCACCGTTACTTCAGCCGTTGCAGGCGGCGTAACGCCCGCGATCGATTGCTGGGAGGCACCGATACTGCTCATACCCGAGATCCTTTAGTGGATGGATTTTTCATCAAACTTGCCTCAAATGTATCCCGTGCAGGCTGAAACGGAAGCCATCTTCAGGAAAAGAACAAAAAAAGACCCGGTGGGCTCGGCTGCCCACCGGGTCAAATCTTTGACGGTCGTTGCGTCTTTACGACGGCCCAGCAAAAGCTGGGTATCTCTCTCGGCGACTCAGTCTGCCCGAAGGCAGACTACGATCGTCTCCACAATCTTTTGATTCTCTGAGAACACCAACCAAAAATGGCTTAACGGTGCCAACAGAGATCTGTTCCAAACAAGTTGGAAACAAGAATCCTTTAGAAAGGAGGTGATCCAGCCGCAGGTTCCCCTACGGCTACCTTGTTAC
>CAZKSP010000330.1:0-3481 GCA_964555385.1 uncultured Chitinophagaceae bacterium | reverse complement strand
CGCCATCCCCATCGAGATCAGCCCACGCCGCCGAGGAACTCCAGCAGTCGCCACCAACCCCAGCCTCCCTCGTCACATCGACAAAGCTCCCGTCACCCATATTCCGCAACAGCACATTCGCCCCAACGTTAGTGACATAGATGTCATCAAAACCGTCGTTGTCATAGTCAGCCACCGCGACACCCTGGCCGTATCCCCGTTGCTCAATCCCGGCGACGTTCGTGATGTCAGCAAAGACCTTTCCCGCGGCATTTCTGAAGAGCTGATCACTCGGCTGACCTGACCGATCTTGAGCGGTGGGGTCTCCACCCTGTGTGAGGTAGCAGTCCCAGTGACCATCCCGATCGAAGTCGAGCCAGCCAGCACCACCACCAATCGCCTCAACCATCAGCGATGCTCCGGCCTCACCATTTTCATAGGTGAACCCAAGACCAAGCTTCTTGGCGACGTCAACAAACTGGCTGCAGGAGGCTGCACTTGGCGGCAGATCGACCGAGTCCGTTTGCCGTGGCTCTGCTACGGCAAACGGACTCGAACCGTTGCTATCTGTTGACGCGGGCTGAGCGGGCGGTTCCGGTGACTGGCTACACCCGCAGCAGATCACTGCAAGCAGAAGGAAGCCAACCGCTAGCGGCGGCACCCGGCTGCAACCTCCATAGGGAACGGAAGTCACCCGTCGCATATGCTCCTGCCGGCGGCCTGCGTCACGGAGAGTCGGTCTCACCACCAGCGACCGTCGCCAACGCATAGCGGACCGCGTGGGACATCTCGTCATTGTAGAACGCGACGCTTCCGTCAACCATCATCGCATGGGCACCGCCGGGATGCATGCTACCCCAGCCCTGACACCGACGATCGTTATTTCCAGTTGGCTGCCCGTTGTTGTAAGCAGGGTTCGTCACGCCATTAAGCGGCATTCGGAGTGAGTCGACGGCACTTACAGCGCCAAACCAGCCACTGCAATCGTACGGCGCGCGGTCGAGGGTACTTCCGCGATACCCGAAATAATTCGACCGTTCAAAGACGGCGATCGACTTTGAGGTGCCATCCAGGACGTCAGTCAGATATTTCTCTCCGGCGTACTGAAACGCACCATTGCATTTGGTCTGCTCGTTAAGCGCTTGCTGATTCACCCAGGGAGTTCCGGCGCTTCCCTTTGTCGATGGGATGCCTGAAAACTCTGGGACTGCAGCACAATCTTTCCACCCACCCCAGACATGCCCCAGGCTTCCTACATAGTCATTTCTGGCAGAATTCGTGTTCGGCCCACCTGAGTTTTGGATCAGACACGACCGCCCGTTCTTTTGCCCACTTCGGGACCCACACTGCAGCCCCGAAATGATCGTGTTAGCGATGCCGTTATTTGGCGAAGCATTTCCATCAGCCGTGAAGTCAATCTGATCGTAAAGCACGTTCTGTTCCATGAAGGGCAGGCAGTAAACGATCCAGGAGAAGCTGCCGTTCGTCGACAGATTCCACTTTGATACTCCGGTCGGCGAACCAGCACGCATCGCATCCTTGCTGTAAGGCAATTCCGCGTTATGGGCACTGATATAGTTATGGACGGCCAGCCCTAGCTGCTTGAGGTTGTTGCTACAACCACTCCGCCGGGCTGCCTCGCGGGCTTGTTGAACAGCCGGCAACAGCAGTCCAACCAGAACACCGATGATTGCAATTACCACCAGCAGTTCGATCAGGGTAAAGCCACGGTCTGCGCTACCTCGTTTTGATGTCTGGAACATTGGTTACCTTCTCCGATGAAAGAAAAAACAATCCACTAAAGTACAGAGTTTCAACACCACCTAAACAGTTACTCGATTGCAATGTCGAGCGTATTGGCACCAGCCGTGACCTCGACCTCTTGGGGGCTTGTTTCGGCTGAAGAGTATTCCTTGGGAAATGGAGGCTTCGGATCTTTTGGAGCTTTCCCTCCTTTTCCGGAGTATCGCTCCATGACATCTGCTTCGGTTTCGGTACTCAGTTGATTGAGGACAACCTTGTAACGGCCGACCTCGGCCCCCGCGCGAGCGGTGCTGCCCCATGTCAGCCGGAACTGCCCTGCAGCGTCAGTCACACCCGCCGCCACCTGCTGCTTACCCGCAATTGGCATCAGCGAGACCTGCACACTGCTAACTGGCTGACCGCCAACCATCACCGAACCAGACACCGGATAGATAGCCGGGCCGCCGGGACCACAACCGGCAAAGATAGATAGCGACGCAACAAGTGACAGCCACTGCCACCGTGCTTGGCGCAGACAATCAGAAAACATCTTTTTGTTTCGTAAATCAGTCATGAGCAAGATATCTCGACGTGGCATTGCGAGGAACACTCGATTTCAACAACAGCTTTCTCCGCCCGGACCAACACCCCTCTGAAGAGGCCCCATCCGCGAAAGAATAATCCTTCTGCATTTCCTCGTCAACTCCTATCTCCGCCGGCTTACGGCACGCTTGCGGGCGGTGGCAGTGGTGGCCCGGCTACTGGCTGCATCCCTTGCATTTGCTCGATTCGCACTTTCAAACGACCAGCAATGAGCGGCTGCCCACAATCAGCTGCATAGTTGGCAATCTGCCGCATGACTGACAGCGGCATTGAACGCACCTCCGGCTGCTGGAGGACCGTCCTTCGAAGTTGGCGGCCCCGCTCCGCGAGTCTGGCCAGCTGTTCAGCCTGCTCGACATCGCCCTGCTTTCTCGCCAGATTGGCCAGATAATGACGGGTTGCAAAATCGAATGGATTGCGGGCGAGCGCCTGCAGGAAAGCCTCGTGAGCCTCAGCCTGTTCATCGCGGGCCGCATGCAGCCAGCCCTTATAACGCCAAAACCGATTGTCTTGCTGGCCAGCGGAGGGAACTACAGCCAGCAATTGGATGACCCGCTCCGCATCACCGATCGTAATCGCCTCTTCCAAAAAAAAGGCGAGGAGTTCCAGATTGTGAGGAAAGCGGTCAAAAGCAGCTTGCAGCTGTTTGGCTGATCCAGTGGCATTACCACCACTGTCCTCTGATGAGGACTCGAACGCTAATGAAAACTCGAGGCCGCGAGCTGCAACCTCTCCCCGAGCAATAGCGACACAGAAGAGCTCCTCATCGGGATGCTTCGCACGCCAAGGCTGATTGACACGCACAATATTCGAAAGCGTGATCCAGTCGGCTCCGATGAGGTAGACGTAGGCCTCGGGCAGTTCGCAGCCAAGCTCAATCGCTTGCCGCGCCTGAGCGGCAAGCTGATGTCGCTGGAGCGTGACAGCGTAGAAAAACGTGAGCCGTTGATGGGCTGGGCCATTGGCCGGGTCAATGGAGAGGATTCGCTGGCAGGTCGCCGCCGCATCCAACGGTTCGGCCAGATCAGCAAAGAGCATATCGACCCGTTCCAGCAGGACTGCGACAGCGGCCGGATCATGATCGGGAACCTGGTCGAGGTAGCCAGCGGCACGGTCCATGGCATCGGCTGCCAAGGCCGCCTCAGCCGCATAGACA
>CAZKSP010000329.1:0-3483 GCA_964555385.1 uncultured Chitinophagaceae bacterium | reverse complement strand
CGATCGCCAGTCCTGTCAACAGAATGGTGACTGTCGCTACGGTCATGGCGACTCCGAGGCGTGGGCGGGGTCGAACCGACGGCCCAGCAGCCAGGCCCGCAGCCGACGCAGCAGGTCGTAGATGCCACCAACCCCGACCCGGCCAGTGGCGAGCCGCTCAAAGGCGGCAGGGTCGCGGCCAATCGCGGCGGCAGCCAGCCGGCTTTGGGTCTGTTCGAGGAGCTTGGTCAGTTGCTCGTTCCAGGCGTCGGCATCTCGGTCGGGAAAATCTTCAACGGGCTGCGGCGGCCCAAAGGCCACGAGGGCCTCGGGCAGTCGCTCGGTCCAGAAGGGATACTCCACTGCCAGCGGGATTATCAGACCACGCCTCGCTGCGGCGGCTGCATGGCCAACCCCGGGACGGAGGTCGATTGGCCGCTGCCGAGGATCGGCGAAGTGGCCCTGGGCCGTCACCCAGAAGATCACATCCGACCGCTCCAGAGCCGCCCGGGCCAGTCGCAGAAACCGGGCCGCTCCTTTCCAGCTGTTGGGCTCGATGCCCAGAAAGCCGATCGATTCGAGGAAGGAATATTTTCCGAGGGCCGCTGCGTCTATCGGCCCATAGTTGAGCCGGTCAGGATAGAGCCGTTGGGCAACGGTCAGAAAGATCAGCGGATCCCACCAGCCGGGATGGTTCGTGTAGATCAGCACCGGCTGGTCGCCGAGATCAGGGGAATACGCGGCGTCCTCTGCTTTGAGCAGTCGGACTGCATGGAAGTGCCGCCGTAGGTAGCCCCGGACGTACCACATGAACCAGCCGTACAGCCAGCGGTTGTAGGCCGGTAATTCCGGTCGCGTGGTCCGCCGCGGATCGGCGGTAGCCCCGGCCATGGTCACGAGGCTGCGCAGGCGGCAGTCGCAACCGGTTCGACCAGCCCGTCCTGAGCGACGCAGTCGCCGGCAATCCAGCCCGACATCATTACCATCGGCATGCCGGGGCCGGGATGGGCCGACCCACCAGCAAGATAGAGCCCCTCGATATCAGGCGACCGGTTAGCTGGTTTGAAGGCACCGAGAAACCGGCCGTGACTGGCCAAGCCGTAGATGGCACCATCGAGTACATGGTAGCGGTCCTCGATATCCTGCGGGGTCAGGGCATGCTCGAAGACGATGTGCTGCTCGAGGTTCTCAAGCCCTGCGGTCTGCTCGAGCTTTTCAATGATCCGCTTGCGATACGCCGGCAGCATCTTGGCCCAGTTGTGATGAGGCCGCAGGTAGGGTGTATGGACAAGTACATACAGTGCTTCGCCGCCGGCAGGGGCAACCTCCGGCTCAGTGATCGCCGGCGCGCAGACGTAGCAGGTGGGATCGGGGGCGGGCTCGCCGTGCCGGTAGATCGCCTCGAATTCCTCGTGCGGATCTTTCGAGAAGACGAAATTGTGGTGCAGCAGCTGCTCGTAGCGGCGATTGAGGCCCAGGTAGAGCACCACGCCTGAACAGGCTGGCTCGTACTTACGACGGCCCAGGAACCGTTTCTGCGGCGGGCCGTCAAGCAATTCGCGGTGGGTCCGTACACTGTCAGAGTTGCTCACGACTGCACCGCCGCGAATGGTCTCGCCATCGGCGGTCAGCACACCCGTGGCCCGGCCGTCCTCGACGATGATGTGACGGATGGCAGTATCTGTTCGGATCTCGACACCCAGTTCGACTGCCAGGTTTGCCAGAGCCCTCGGTACTGCCCCCGTGCCGCCCCGTGGATACCAGACACCATCCTGTGACTGCATGTGGGCGATGCCGCAGAGTACCGCGGGAGAGGACTCGGGGCAGCTGCCGACATACTGCGTGTAATGGTCAAGCATTTGAGCGGCCCGGCTGTCGGGCACGAATGAACGGACCGTACCGGCCACGCTGTGTCCTGGCCGCATCCGCATCACCTCTTTCAGCATGGCGATGCTCACGCTCCGACGCGGGTCGAACATGTCCTTGAGTCCACCGACCGACCGCCAGAAGAAAAAGTCGTCAGAGAGTTTGTGCAGACGTTTGGCAAGTTCCATAAACCGGCCATAGCCATCTCCTGCGCCACTGCCGGGGGCGAAGGCGTCGAGTGTGGCTCGCATGGCACCGACATCAGACTTGAGGTCGAGCGTGGTGCCGTCGACGAAGAAACTCCGCCACTGCGGGTCGAGCGGCACCAGGTCGAGCGCAGACTCCAGGGGCCGGCCCGCCTCGGCAAAGATTCGCGAAAGCACCGCCGGGATGGTGAGGATCGTGGGCCCCATGTCGAAACGGTAGCCCTCAGCTTCGAGTACCGCAGCCTTGCCGCCAACCCATTTGTTCTTTTCGCAGAGCACCACGGCATAGCCACGGGCGGCCAGAGTGCAGGCGGCCGCCAGCCCACCCAGACCGCTGCCGACGACAACAACCCGATTGCGGACCTCCGCATCAGAGAGTGGAGGACGGGTCGGCTGCTCTGTGATGGTGGCTGCGAAGTCTTCGTCCTCAGCCGCTGAGTTGGTCATCCTCTCCATCATCAATCTCCGCGTATCAGGTGTCTTGCTGTCAGGCTTTGCTGCCAGCCTATTTCGGTGAGCCTTCAGCCGCTGCCGACCGGCTCAGGGGGGGCTGACGAACGGCTCTGCCAGCCGGCGGGCGTGCCATTGGCTGTAGCGAGAGCCCCGGCGATGCCGAGGTCGTCCAGCAGCAGGTCAGAGGTGATTCGGGCCGACGAGTAAATGACCGGCAGCCCGCTGCCGGGATGGGTGCCGCCACCGACAAGGTACATGCCCTCGATGTCCTCGAATCGGTTGTGGGGCCGCATGTGCAGCATCTGATTGAGGTCGTGCGACAGATTGAAGGTGGCTCCACGATAGATGGCGTAGTCTTCCTGCCAATCATCTGGGGTGATCATCTTCTCGTAGCGGATCCGTGATCGGACTCCCTCGATACCGATCTTCTCCAGTTGATCAAGTGCGACCTCGCGGAAGCCGGCAGCCGCATGCCGCCAGTCAATGTTCGGATGCCGCTGGCTGACCGGCAGCAGCACATAAAGGGTGCTCATGCCGGCCGGGGCAAGCGTCGGATCGGTGACTGAGGCATTCTGCACATACATCGATGGATCGCTGCTCAGCCTGTGTCGCTGCTCGATGTCGGCCAGGTTCTCTCGATAGTTTTCAGCCAGATAAATGTTGTGGTGAGGCACCGCGTCATAGCAGCCGTCGATGCCCAGGTAGAGCATGAAGGTTGAGCAGGAAAACCGTCGCGAGGCGATCTTGCGGTCGTTCCACCGCCGCCGCAATGAGTCGGGTACCAGCCGAGTCATCGTGCGGGCAAAGTCGGCATTGACCACGGTTGCATCAGCCTCATAGGTGTCGCGTGGGGTCGTCACCGCCGTGATCCGCCGGCCAGCAAAGGCCATTGACTCGACCGGCTCGTTGTAGTGAATCTCAACGCCCATCTCTTCGGCCAGTTCGGCCATCTTGACTGAGACTGCACCGCAGCCACCGA
>CAZKSP010000328.1:0-3488 GCA_964555385.1 uncultured Chitinophagaceae bacterium | reverse complement strand
CAGGCTAGTTCTCCGTGGACGGCGGCCCGCCAGCCCCCTGTTAGAAAGACCTCAGCATCCTCACCAACCGCTCGACGGGCCTCGGCAACGAGCCTGGCAACACCACCGCGAATCCCAAACCCGATGCCGGCCACGATCGCTTCATTCGTCGAACGTCCCGGCATACCCGGAGGCGGGCCCTCACCAAGTGCCGCCACCTCTGGCAGCAGGCTCGTGCCATCGGCGAGTGACCGGGCCATCAGGGCCGGCCCCGGCAGAATCGCCCCCCCCAGAAATCTTCCATCGGCTGAAATAACATCGACTGACGCAGCCGTCCCGCAATCGATCACCACACAGCCCCGGCTGGCCGCCTTCAACTGACAGGCCGCCGCTGCCGCCGCCAGCCGATCAATCCCAACCCGCTCCGGTTCAGCCAGATCGACCTCAATCGGCAGGTCGGCAAACCGCACCCGACGCTGGTGAACCGGCCGGTGCCGGGTAGCGCTCACTCCGGCAATGGCCGCTTCCAGCCGAGCGGCGGCAGCATCATAGACGCTGGCGATTGAGACCATGACATCGGCCGGGGCCGCCGTCATCAGCCAGCTCTCAAACTCATCACAGGCAAAACTATGGCTCTCAAGATCATGCCGCTGCTCAATTCGGGGCAGTCCACGAGCGGCCACGGCCACCACTGCCAGCTTGATCCGTGAATTACCGACGTCGGCTACCACCTGGACCGGGGCGGCTTCGCCGCGGGCGTGCTGGGTCATCGCCATGGTCAATTGCCTCCCATCATTCCCCGACAGCCCGATCGAGCAGCCGTGTCACGGCAGCCAACAGACGGTCAAGCCCCTGCCCGGTCACCGCGCTAACAGCCAGCACATTGAGCCCCGTGTCGGCTGCCAGCCGCTCCCGCACCTCTTCGGCCCCGGGCAGCTCAGCCTTGCTGACAACAATGGTCTCGGGCCTTTCTGCCAATGATTCATCATACAGACGAAGTTCCTGCCTGATCTGGCGATAGTTGGCCAAGGGGTCGCTGCCATCGGCCGGAAGCGGCTCGACAACATGCACGAGAATGCCCGCCCGCTCGACATGCCGGAGAAACTCATGCCCGAGACCGACGCCGGCATGGGCCCCCTCGATCAACCCCGGCAGATCAGCCAGCACGAAGCTGCGATCGGGAGACACCTGCACCAGCCCGAGCATCGGCGCCTTGGTGGTGAAGGCATAGTTGGCAATTTCCGGCCGGGCCCGGGAGAGCCGGGACAGAAGGGTGCTCTTGCCCGCATTCGGCAGGCCGACCAGGCCCACGTCGGCAATCACTTTCAGTTCGAGCGTCAGCCTCCGCGATTCGCCCAACTCACCAGCAGTCGACTCGCGGGGCGCTCGGTTCACCGACGACTTGAAGTGGACATTGCCCCGTCCACCCCGCCCCCCCTTGGCAGCCACAATCTGGTCACCGGCCCGGGCAAGGTCTTTGATCTCAAGTCCAGAGGCCTCGTCGATGACAATCGTGCCTGGTGGCACCAGCAGCGTCAGGTCACGAGCCGATCGGCCCTGCCGATTGTGCGGACCGCCTGGACGGCCATGCTCTGCCCGCCATTGTTTGCGGTGGGCCATTCCGGCCAGCGAATCGACGCCGGCTTCCGCCCGCAGAATGACACTGCCACCGTTGCCGCCATCGCCGCCATCCGGCCCACCGCGGGCGACATATTTCTCCCGACGAAAGCTGACGATGCCATTGCCGCCATTGCCGGCAGCGACCTCAACTTGGGCGCGATCAACAAACACAGAAGGGCCTCAGTAGCCAACGCTTACGGGCCTGGCCCCACAGCAAACGTCAGCCAGCAGCCAGATCGACATTCACCCGGCGGCCTTCCCGGTCAAACCGGACGACACCATCGGTGAGGGCAAAGAGGGTGTAGTCGGTGCCCATGCCGACATTGGCCCCAGGATGAAACCGGGTGCCAACCTGACGAACCAGAATGTTCCCGGCCCGCACGGCTTGGCCACCGAACCGCTTAACACCGCGACGCTGGGCGTTGGAATCGCGTCCGTTTCGACTTGATCCCTGTCCTTTTTTATGGGCCATGTTCGTTTCCTTGCTCGCTGACAGTCTTGAATGGGTGACAGCAGCCTGCCGGGAGGTACCGGGGCCGCCGTGGAAGTCCTATAAGATATCCTTCCGCCGGGTCTCACGGAAGAGCCAGCGATAGTCCTCGCTTTCCGTGGCCTGTTCGGCCCGCTCGAACAATTCTGGGCCTTCGTGCCCGAACAGGCCCCGCAGCAGCAACTGCAATTCATCCTCGTCGCGGGGCACGACCCGACCAGGGTCATCTTCGGCCGGGTTCGCGGCGGTTGTGAGGTTCGGCAGAACGAACTCCAACGCCCGGCGGACTGACACCTGCTGAAGAGCGACCTCATCGACATCCAGCAGCTTGAGCAAAGCGGCCGTGCGGGCAATCGCCACTTCGTGGGCGATATCGTCGACCCGCCTCGCGGCTGATCCAAAAAATTGAGCCGCCTCGGCCTGGCGGGTCGGCATGTCAGGAGCCTGCTCGAGCTTTCGAATAATGGTCGCAAAACTCACGAGCGGCGTCTCACGAATCTCCTCGGGTGTCAGATCGATTTCAGCGAGTGCTGCCCGTCGGCGGGCATCGGCCTCCGGGGAGACCGGGCCGGCAACCGCACGAACCAGTTCTTCCATCCAGCCAATCGCTTGTTCTCCAAGGAAGGCTCGCACCAAGGTCTCACGCTCGGCTGGATCCTCTACCTTGGCCAGCGTGGTGGCAAACAGTTCCACCGGCGCGAGGCCAGCACCGCCTTGCCATGCCTCCCCCTTTTCTTCCGGCTCGAGAAAGTCCTGCCACCGCACGCCGAGCTGCCGGACCCCTTGAATATGTTCCGCCCGGGTCAGTTCGGCCCGACTGGCTGCTTCCAACAGCCGTGAGCCGAGTGCGAGCTGCTCAAACATTCCGGCATGGGCCAACTGCACCTCAGCGCCGCTGTCGCCGATGCCATCACCGGGATGATAGAAGTCAAGCCGCAGGCACTCCAGCTGCCGCCGCTCATACTTCGGGGCGTGCTCTTCGTCGCTGATCAGTTCAGCGTCATGCCGCCACTTGAGTGAATTGGTCAGGCCGTAGGCAAAGATGGTGAAGAAGTCGATCCGGGGATCGACCCCCTCCCAAACTGCAACGCCCCAGCGTTCTTCGCCGGGCTGGATTGGCTGCTCGGAAATGCTGACGCTGTCGTGGAGCTGGTCCAGCGGAATCTTTTCCCGTCGACTGATCGGCTCAAGCGCCGACGGCACCAGCCGATCAAGGAAATCGCGATGCTCAAGCAGGCCTTCAGCGCGGGCCAGGGCTTCATGGGTCTCAAAAATGAACTGCGGCTCAAACGTAACCGGCAGATTCACCGGTTCGGTCTGCGGGCTGGTGAGATCTTCGCGGCCCTTGTCGTCCTTAGGAAAAACGATCCGGCGGCCGGACCCGGGCTGTGGCGGCTGG
>CAZKSP010000327.1:0-3496 GCA_964555385.1 uncultured Chitinophagaceae bacterium | reverse complement strand
AGAATAGATGGCGAGCAGTGCTTACTTTGTCTGCCACCGGTCGGCCGGCTCAAGGACCTCGCGGGGGCCGATACCGGTGAGCCAAGCGTTGGCGTCCTCGTCACCCTTAAGATAGGTGTCCCAGAAGGCGGTGCTGATCGCCTTGATCGCCCGATGATGATTTTGGTTGCGGGGCTCTTGTCGCGGCCCGTCGCCGTCGGTGAAGGCTGCGTGTGTGCCGTCAGCCAGGACCAGTTCAAATTTTCCGCCGGCTGGCAGGGCAGGAAAGACGGCCAGCCGCGATGCAACCGTCGCCCCACCGATTGGGGCAACGTCGTCGGTGCCGGTCATCAGCAGCCAGGGGATGGTCACGCTGCCAAAGGCGGCCTCGGCCGATCGCAGCCGGGGGGCACTGGGGCTGAAGATGACGGCCGCATCAATTCGTTTGTTGGGGCCATCGCGGGCCGGCCAGCCGGTTTGCCCGGCGACTGCCTGCGTCGTCCGGGCCCCGAAGGAGTGGCCCGACATGCCGACATGCTCAAGGTCAAGCCGGCCAGCCAGCGGGTGGCCTGCTTGCTGCTGCCACTCGGCCAGGGCGTCGAGCACCGCTGCCACATCATCGACCCGGGCCTGCATGTTCTCCATTGAGGCGGCCTGCTTCATCACCTGCAGCCGTTGCCGTTGCGGCACGTCCCGCCAGACCGAGGCGTCACTGCCGGGATGCTGCAGGAACACCGCCACATAGCCGCGGCCCGCCCAGTGCTCCCGCAAATAGCCGCAGCCCTCGCGCGAGCCCCCGAGACCGTGGCTGAAGAAAATGACAGGGGTGGGCTTGCTCAGCTTTGGCAGTGACGCCAATAGTGGAATCACGCGGTCCCTGTCCCGGTCAGGGACCGTGAGTTCGAGAGGCAGCGTGATGTCGGTGGTCGCTGTCAGAGGATCATAGTCTGCCGCTGCCGCGGCGAGGCTTGAGACGGCAAGTACAACCGTGGCCGCGAAAAACATCTGTTTCATCATGCAGCATTTCGTTGGAGGGCAGCATATCTGGTCGCTGATTGATAACGATTCAACGGCCAAAACAGCTGTTTGTCGTGCGGCAAACGCTTGTCCGCTTCGGTTCGGATAAGTTGCACGCCGAATACCCGGCTGGTGTAAACTTCAAGTCTGGCGCTTTGGTGTTTCCGTGCGTTGCACCAACCCTTTTTAAAAATCTTATCGGAGTGATTCCATGGATCTGAACCGTTATCAGCTTGCTGCCCTTTCGCGTCGTGATTTTGTCGAGTCGGCCCTGGCTCTTGCAGCAACGTCATTAGCCACCGGACAAGCACTGGCTGCCGAAGCCACGCCGGCCCGCAAGCCGGTCGGGCCGAATGACAAGCTGCGGGTGGCAGTGGTCGGCGGCAACGGTCGTGGCAGCAGCCATATCAGTGAATGGATTGCAATTCCCGACACCGAGTTGGCCGTCGTTTGTGACTGCGACCCCAACGCCTACGCCAAGTATGCAAAGCGATTCGAAGGGCTGCCGAACAAGGTTGAGTTCGAGCAGGACATTCGCCGGCTGCTCGACCGCAAGGATATCGATATCATTTCGATCGCTTCGCCGAACCACTGGCATGCCCTGATGTCGGTCTGGGCGATGCAGGCCGGCAAGGACGTCTATGTTGAAAAGCCTTGCAGCTACACCGTCAACGAAGGCCGCGAGATGGTGAAGTGGGCCCGCAAGCTCGGTCGCATGTGCCAGATGGGGGCCCAGAGTCGGAGCACGACCGGCATGCGGCAGACCCTCGAGTTCATTCAGTCGGGTGGCGTCGGCAAAGTCAGCCTCGCCCATGCCCTCTGCTACAAGCCGCGGCCAAGTATCGGTCTGGTTGATACGCCCGCCCCGTTGCCAAAGGGGATCGACTTTGATCTATGGGCAGGTCCAGCCCCCAACGAAGTGCCGATCCGGAAGCGGTTGCATTACGACTGGCACTTTGACAGCCGTACCGGCAACGGTGACCTCGGCAATCAGAATCCGCACGAACTTGATAAGGCCCGCTGGGGCCTCGGGAAGCAGACGCTACCGCACCGCGTTGTCAGCCTCGGCGGCCGCCTCGGTTACATCGACAACGGTGACGTGGCCAATAGCCAGGTGACGCTGCTTGAGTGGGATGACGCCCTGCTGGTCTCTGATGTCCGTGGCTTGCCGATCAAGACCCCTGTCGACTTCGGTTTGAAGGCGGGAGAGCTCCGGGTGGCTAACATCTGGTGGGGCGAAACCGGCTATGTTGTAGGCCCGAACTACACATCGGGCGTGGCGTTCGACTACGACGGCAACCAACTTGGCAAGTGGTCCGGTGGTGGCAACCGGCAGCACTTCGAGAACTTCGTCGTTGGTGTGAAAAGCCGCGATCCCGCTGATCTCAATCTCGACATCGAGGATGGCCATCTTTCCAGTGCACTGGCACACCTCGGAAACGTTTCCTGGATACTCGGCGACGCAGTCAAACTCGGCAGCCGGCCGAGCCTTGCGGCCGATAACCCTCGGGTGCGGCAGACGCTTGAGAGCTTTGAGGCCCACTTGGCGGAACAGTCGATCGACTATTCACAGACGCCGCTGACGCTCGGTCGAGTGCTGACAATCGACCCAGCGACCGAACTGTCGAGCGATAGTGACGCCAATGCTCTCTTCAGCCGCAATTACCGCAAGGGTTATGAACTGCCCCTGGCATGAGGCTGCTCTCCTGGAACATCCACAAGGGCATTGGCGGGCGGGACCGTCGCTATTCGCTTCAGCGGATCATTGACTGCATCGACCATGAACAGCCTGACATTGTCTGTCTCCAGGAGGTCGATCGGCTGGTCCGCCGCAGCCAATTCGATGATCAGCCGCGGCTACTGGCGCGGTCGCTCGGCCTCCATGCGGTATTTCAGTCCAACGTGCCGGTGGGCAGCGGCAGCTATGGCAACTTGGTGCTCTCGCGATTTCCGGTTGGCAGCCGGCATCGAATCTCACTGAAGCGGGGACTGCGGAAATCGCGGGGAGCCCAGCTTGTGCTGATCGAGCCCCCGGCAGGCCAGCTGCATCTGGTCAATACCCACCTTGGACTCGATGAGCGAGAGCGGCACTGGCAGGTGACGCGACTGCTCGGCCACCGGCTGTTCCGCTCAGCAGAACCACTGCCGACAGTGATTGTCGGTGACTTTAACGACTGGCGGAACACCCTTGCCGCCAATACTCTGGCGGCCGAGGGCTTTCGGCAGGTGACAAGTCCCGTGTCACGCTATCGCAGCTTTCCCGCCTGGCTGCCGGTTGGTGGTCTCGACAAGGCATTCATCCGCGGCCGCATCGCCATCGAGCAGGCCCGCATCGTCCGCACCAGCCTCGCGCGAACGGCCAGTGATCACCTTCCACTTGTGGTCGATTTTGATCTGGTCTGAGCGTGCTTTGGAGTTGGGCCTAGCGGGTATTGGCCATTGTCTGCAGAACGTGATCGGCTGCGGCGATTGTCTGCTCGATGTCGGCGTCGGTATGGCG
>CAZKSP010000326.1:0-3500 GCA_964555385.1 uncultured Chitinophagaceae bacterium | reverse complement strand
GGCAGCCACCGGCGGCTGGTGCTGGCCGACACTGCGGTCGCCCCACCGGCCATCGAGCCCGAGCCGCCAGGAACGGTGGTAGCAACCGATGCCGATGGCTTTTGGGTCGCCTGCGGCGGCAGCAGCCGCCTGGCCGTGCGGCAGGTCGTGCCCGAGGGCCGGCGGCTGATGACCGCCGCCGACTTCTTGCGGGGCAGCCCGATCCGGTTGGGCAGTCTGTTGGGGGCCGGCAACGACACGGCGGGCAAATCGCGATAAGATCGTCGGTATGACTGCCAACAAACGTCTCTTCATCGAAACCGTCGGCTGCCAGATGAACGTGCTCGACAGCGAGCTCGTGGTGGCGGCCCTGCGGCGGCAGGGCTGGGAGATGGCCAGCTCAGCCGCCGAGGCCGATGCCGTCTTTTACAACACCTGCAGTGTCCGGCAACATGCCGAGGACAAGATTTATTCAGCACTTGGCCGGGTGCGGCAGCAGAAGCAGCAGCAGCCCGAACTGATTGTCGGCGTGCTCGGCTGCATGGCCCAGAAAGACCAGGAGCTGATCCGGGCCCGGGCCCCTTGGGTCGATCTGGTGGTCGGCCCCGGCCAGCTGCACCGAGTGCCACGGCTGGTGGAGCTGGTGCAGCAGGGGGGCGGGCCACAGCTTGAGGTGAGCCTCGACCGCAAGGCCGGCAGTCGTGACACCGTTGCCGAGAGCTTTGAAAGCTATGACCCCGACCGCGACCCAGCGATGCGGCCGACGCCCTTTCAGGCCTTCATCCGAACCCAGACCGGCTGCGACAAGTTCTGCGCCTTCTGTGTGGTGCCACGGGTGCGGGGCCCGGAACAGGCCCGACCACCGGCGGCGATTCTGGCCGAGGCCCAGAAACTGGTGGCCGAAGGCTGCCGCGAGATCACGCTGATCGGTCAGACGGTCAACAGCTATCGCTGGACCGACGGCGGCCAGACCACCCGGCTGGCTGACCTGCTGACCAGCCTTGATGCCATCGACGGCCTCGATCGGATCAAGTTTGTCACCAACTATCCACGGGACATGACCGATGACCTGATTGCTGCGGTCCGTGACTTGCCCAAGGTCTGCCACTATCTGCATGTGCCGGCCCAACACGGCTCAGACGATGTGCTCAAGCGAATGAAGCGGGGCTACACCATTGGCGAGTACCTGGAGATGCACGCCCGGCTGCGGGAGGCGATTCCTCATGCTGCTGTCACCAGTGACTTCATCGTCGGCTTCTGTGGCGAGACCGATGCCGAATTCGGCCTCACGCTCGACCTGGTCAAGTCGCTTCGATTCAAGAACAGCTTCATCTTCAAATACAGCCCGCGTCCCGGCACAAAGGCGTTTGACCGGCAGCCTGACGACGTGCCTGAAGCGGTCAAGAAGGAACGCAACCGGCTGCTGCTCGAAGCCCAAGCTGAGGTCAGCCTGGACGGCAACCGCCGGTTCATCGGCTCGCGTCAGCAGGTGCTCATTGAGGGGCTGTCGACTCGTGATGAAAAGCGGGCAGTCGATCCCGGCCCCGACGGTGTGGCCCAGCTGACTGGCCGGACGATGTGCGACCGAATTGTTGTCTTTGACGCGCCCCTGCGGCTCGTCGGCCGGCTGGTCGATGTCGACATCACTGCGGCCGGCGCCTGGAGCCTCACCGGCGAGGTGGCCGACGGCCTCGCCGATGCGGTGCCGCTGGAACAGTTGGAGCAACCACAGCCAGCCCTGCACCAGATCGCGATGCCTGCCGCCCCGCAGCGGGGAACCTGAGATGGCGGCCAAGCCGGCTGCTGCAGGGCAATTGTCGGGCGACTCGGCCGCGGACCTGGCCATTGCTGAGTCACCCGAATGTCTGCGGACATTTCTGGCTACTGACGACGCCCTTGAGCGTTGGGGGCAGGCTGTAGGCCTGACCGATCACGATACGGTCCGGCGGATCTTTCGCGGCTGGGCAGATGGCCGACTCAGCCCCGACTTGTTGGGTGAACTCATCAAATCGCTTGGCCGCTTGCTGCCAGATGTCGTCGATGCCGATCGGGTACTCATCACCCTCGACCGCTTTCTTGGAGCCCTGCACAGTCCGCTCTCGGCTGTCGCCCTGTTTCAGCGGGATCCCTCGGCGCTCAAAACGCTGCTGGCGATCGTGGCGACCAGCCCTTACTTGGCCGAGATCGTCCTTGCGGAGCCTGATACCTGGGAGCAGATTCGCCGGGGTGGCGGACGACCCGAAAAACGAGAATCGCTGCGGGACGTGTTGCGGGCCGACATTGGCAACCAGACTGATCCCCGGCTGGTGATGCGGGCCCTACGACGCTTCAAGCGGCGGGAAGTCCTGCGGATCGCCTACGGCGACATCGTCATGGGCCAGCGGCTGGAGACGGTGACTGGTCAGATTTCAGCGGTAGCCGACTGCGTAGTGGCCGAAGCGGTACGAGTTGCCTGGCTGCGGCAGCTACAACTTCGGGGTGAGCCACTGGAGGCCGACGGGACACCAGCAACCCTGACGGTGCTGGCGCTCGGCAAACTGGGCGGGAATGAACTGAACTATTCCAGCGACATCGATCTGATCTTCTGCTTCTCTGCCGAGGGCCGGGTAGCCGGCCCGAAGCCGTGTACCAATGGCGAGTTCTTCCAGCGGGTTGTCCAGGAGGCGACGAAGCTGATCGGCGAGCAGACCGAATTGGGGTCGGCCTATCGGGTTGACCTTCGGCTGCGGCCCCACGGCAGCCAGGGACCGCTGGTGCTGCCGTTGGCCGCCTTTACCCAGTACTTCGACCGGCAGGGTCGTACCTGGGAACGCCAGGCCTGGGTGAAGGCCCGCTGCATCGCCGGTGATCAGGCCCTGGGGGCACAGCTGCTGGCCAGCCTCGAGCCCTGGGTCTACAGCCGCTGGCTGAACCGTACCGACATCAGTGGCATCCGGGCGTTGAAGCGTCGGATCGAGCAGCGGGCCGTTCGCGAGGGAGCTGACGAGGCCGACCTCAAGACCGGCCGAGGCGGCATTCGGGACATCGAGTTCACGATCCAGTTTCTGCAACTCCTCAATGGTGGCGATACCCCCGACATCCGTGGCGGGAACACGATTGAAGCAATCCGTCGTTTGACAGCCAGCGGTGGCCTGACCGATCAGGAACGCGAGATCCTTGAGCGGACCTATCGGTTACTCCGAACGGTCGAACACCGGCTGCAGATTCTCTATGACCGCCAGACCCATCGGCTGCCCGATGACGATGCAGAATTCGTCCGGCTGGCAGTCCGAACCGGTTACGGAAACGGTCCGGCTGCAGCAGCCCGACTGCGGGCCGATCTGGCCGAGGCCACGCGGCTCAACCGACGGATTCTTGACCACTTGCTCCACGACGCCTTTCCCGGTGAGGAAAAGCCTGAGCCAGAGGTCGATCTGATCCTCGATCCCGATCCGGCAGCCGAGACGGTTGCTGCGGTGCTCGCTCCCTATCGATTCCGCGACATCCCGCAGGCATCCCGATTGCTCATGAGCCTCGGGGAA
>CAZKSP010000325.1:0-3504 GCA_964555385.1 uncultured Chitinophagaceae bacterium | reverse complement strand
TGTAGCGGCGGAACGGCGTGTTTGAGACGGTCGCCCAGGCCTTGCCGTAGCCGATATAGGTATCGGCCGGGCCGGCCATGACGCCCTTTCCCTGCCTGACAGGAAAGCCGTCCCTGGTCTGTACGGGAATCATGTCGTGCTGGAGGGCATCTGCTGCCATTGGGGGCAGAGGGGGGCTGGCGGCGCGGGCCGGCCCCGGCTTACCGCGGCCCATCGTCTCGGCACAGCCGCCGTTGTCCTGGAGGTAACAAATCAGCGTGTTATCGAGTTGTCCGGTTTCCTCAAGCGAGTCGACAATCCGTCCAATGCCCCGATCCAAGGACTCCACCATGGCGGCATAGACCTCCATATTTCGCTCATCCCAGGGCCAGAAGGCTTCCTGCTCGCCCCAGGCCGGATCAAGCGGCCAGAGCGCCGTAGCGGCCTCAGCAATCACGCCACAGTCGAGCATCCGGCGATAGCGGGCCTGGCGGACTGCCGCATAGCCGGCAGCGTAGCGGCCAGAATACTTCGCGATGTCTGCCGGCAGGGCGTGCATCGGCCAGTGGGCGGCGGTGAAGGCGGCATAGAGAAAGAACGGCTCGTCTCCCTCGTGTTCGCGGACGAACCTGACGGCATGGTCGGCAATCGCGTCGGTGTAGTAATAGTCTGTCGGCCGATACTCCGGGTCGGCGTACGGGGAAATCAACTGGTTGTCCCGCACAAGGCTGTTGGGGTCAAAGAAACTGCCTGCGCCGTGGATCGTGCCGTAGAACCGGTCGAACCCCCGCTGCAGTGGCCAGTTGTGCTTCTCCGCATTGCCGGTCGGCCGGGTTTGTTTGGTTACATGCCACTTGCCAGCCGCATAGCTTCGGTAACCGGCCGGACGGAGAGCCTCGGCAATCGTCAGGCAATGGTCGTTCAGGTCGCCGCGATAGCCCGGGAAACCCCGGTCGTCCATCATGTGGCCGATGCCGGCCTGGTGCGGATAGAGGCCAGTGAGCAGGCTGGCCCGGGTCGGACAGCAGCGGCCGGTGTTATAGAACTGGGTGAAGCGGAGCCCGGCAGCGGCGAGCCGATCAAGCTGCGGCGTCTCGATCTCGCTGCCATAGCAGCCGATGTCGGAGTAGCCCATGTCATCGGCGAGGATCACCACGATGTTGGGCCGGTCAGCGACTGCTGGGAACGGGAGCAGGCTCAGGACGCCGAGGATTCCTGCGGTGATGTGACAGTGTCTCAACCACCTGTTCAGTCTTGGCGCTGACCTGTTGGCGGTTTCACACAGCAGTTTCATGGCAGCCTCCATTGGTTCAAGGTGTGTTGAGCAAGCAAAGCTTACTCACAGCCGTCTCACCCTCTTTGATGTATTCCACAATTACTGCTTCTGCCCCCTGACAAACCGGCGTTCGGTGGCAACCGGATCCTGATCATCCCAGCGGGCCAGCCAGGTAATGAGTGCCTGCTGGAGTCGCTCCCGAATCGGTTCCATTGTCGACAACTCGAAGAGATTCTCAAGTTCTTCAGGATCTTCCTGGCGGTCGTAAAGCGCCCATTCGGGGCGATGATGGAGCCGATTGATGAGTTTCACCTCCCGGGGCAATGCAGATTGTTTCGCTGCCAGAACCCAGGAGGCGGCGGTGTCGGGGGGCCGCTTGAGCGACTTACCTTCGATAAGGCTGAGAGCCCGGCTCAGCGTGGTGTTCGAGGTCAGTTCTTCATCATGGCGTGGAGACCAGATCAGCGTGTAGCGGGTGTCACGAATCGAACGGATTGGATAGATGCGTTCCCGATTGTCGATGATGTTGCAGTTGCAGAAGGCCCCGTAGGCGTAGCGGTGCAGTTCTTCATTGCCACCAGTCCAATTTTTCCATTGGCTTTTCCCGTCGCAGCCCAGCTCTGTCGGGCTGCCACCGGCTGCCTCAACCAGCGTCGGGGCAAGGTCGGCGACCCAGGCCAGTTGGCTGCTGTGAGTGCCCGCCGGAATGGCGCCGGGCAAGGCCGCGATTACGCCGGTTGCCAGGCCATCGTTGAAACAGGTCCACTTCGCGAATGGCAGCGCGTTGCCCTGCTCGGAGCAGAAGAGGATCAGGGTGTTGGTTGAGAGGTTCTCTTCCTGCAGCATATTCCGAAGCGACCCGAGCAGGTTATCGAGGTTGGTTACTTCAGCGAGGTGAGCCGCAAGTTCCGCCCGGTACTCCGGGGTGTCGATTGCATCATCGGGCAACTGAAGCGTGGCCTGGCCGTACCGCGACCGGTCACCGTGGGTGGAGGGGCCATGGGCGTCGTGCGAAGCGACCACAAGGCAAAAAGGCACACCGGCGTCACGGGCCGAGCAGATGTATTGACGTGCCAGCTGCTCCGCTCGACGGTTGGGGCTTTTGTTTTTTGGCAGGCTGCCAACGTCATCGAAGGGGTAGGCCTGTTGCGGTCCGATATGCTGCTTCCCCAACAGGCCGACCCGATACCCCAGGGGTTGCAAATAATGTGGCAGGCTGCGGGTATCGGGCAGCGACCGCGAGTGGTTTGGCATGGCCTGGGTTCGCCAGCAGCAGCGGCCACTGTAGAACTCTTGTCGAAATGGCGCGCACATTGCGACGTTGGCATATGCCTGATCAAGCCGGATGCCCTCAGCCGCCAGCTGATTGAGATGCGGGGTCTGGGCCTGTCCCCCCCAAGGGCCAAGGCAGTCTCGATCGATGTCATCACCGAGCAGGATCAGCACATTCGGCGGCATGGCCGCCCAGAGCGATGGTCCTGTTGCGGCGAGTAGCACGAGCGGGATCAGGCCTCTGGCGATGCGCGCCACCCTGTTCCAGACGGTGTTGTTCACGGCGGCTACTCCTTCTGTGGAAACCCTTCATTGGGTGTTGTTCAACAAGCCATCGGCCCGGCAAGCCGCTGCGACTGCAGGCAGGTGTAGTTTTCCTCCGGTGTCGACCCCCCTACTCTATCGGAAGGAAGACGATCGCATCGGCGATGACATGTCCATCGGTATCGGTATTAGTGATGTGAACAGTACCGCTGTTGTTGAAGGTATAGGTGCCAAGCGAAACATACAGTCCGTCAATGGCCGGGGGATTTCGTTGGTTGATTGTTTTGGTTGCAACGCCACCGGCATGTTCAATTGTGACCGGAACGTTGCTCGCACGATTCGGGTTGGCCGTGTAGGCCAGCCGCAACTCGTAACGTCCCGGTGAAACCGGGGTGGTAAAACTGATCGTCCGATCGCCTTTGCTGTCGTTGCCGTCATGCCGGTAGCCCCGTTCAACAAACGGCCCAATCGCCGTCGATACACCCCAGGTGCCGCTGCGCTGGGCCTGCTCGTCATCGACCACGATTCCCTTTATGCCGTCTGCTGCGATACCTTTGTCACTTCTTCTACGGCCGCCGGCATAGTCCAGAACCTGTCCATCGGCGGTGAGCCGGGCCGCGAGTGAGTCGTAGGGGACATCCTGAACGGCAAGGCCCGCCTCGAGGGCCTGGGCGGCGGCTGTCGTCGCACTCTGACCGAGGATCATGAAGACC
>CAZKSP010000324.1:0-3510 GCA_964555385.1 uncultured Chitinophagaceae bacterium | reverse complement strand
CGCTGGCTGAAGTTATCAACATTGCGGTTTGTGCCGGTGGCAAGCCAGTGTTCTCCGATGTCGATCCGCAAAACGGACACCTCGACCCGCAAAAGCTGAACTACACGGATAATACCGGAGCAATGATCGTGACTCATCTGCACGGCATTCCCGCCGAGATGGATGAGTTGCTCGACTTCTCACAACAGCACAACATCCCTGTCATCGAGGACGCAGCTCAATCGGCAGGCACGAAGTACAGAGGGCGCTTTGTAGGCACGCTGGGCGACGCGGGTGTTCTGAGCTTCGGTATGTTCAAGCAGTTGAATGCCGTTTACGGGGGGATGGTACTGACCGACAACGGTGATCTTGCAAAGTTCATCCACGCCGAGCTCTTAAAGTTCCGCGACATTCCCATTGCGACCTTGCTAGACAAGCTTGCGTATTTGTTACGGTTGCACGCTCTCTCAACCAATCCGATATTTTCGTGGTTGATGTTTCCACTGCTTCGCTACGGGCTCCTTAATGATGTGGACTGGATCAATAACATTGTCGCCGTCCAAGCGGACGTCGAGCTTAAGCACGATATCGATGACTGGTACAAGCACCGGTTTTCGCCTTGCCAAGCACGCATGCTGCCTTCCCAGCTGCGACGCTTGGCTTCGGATGATGCGGTGCGATTCGCAAACGCTAGGCAATATCTCGCAGGCTTGTCACAAATTAAAGGGTTGACGCTCCCGAAGATACCGGAACACGCTCAGCCAACTTTTGCCTACTTCCCAATCCAAGTAGAAGAACCGCAGCAATTATTGCGATGGTTCAACTTCTATGGCCAAGACGTCGTTGCGCAACATTTTTCAAACTGCGCCGACCTTGAGTGTTTTGTGCCCTTTCGAAGTGAGTGCCCAACCGCGGCGAGGGTCGCCAGCTCGCTCATGCTTTTGCCAACTTACCCGAGCTACTCGAAACAGCAGATCGAACGCAACATCCAGATCATTCGCGGCTACTTTGAAGCCGGGCAGCCTGCCTTTGATGCAAAACTGAGCCTGCCTGTCTGATATCAACCAACTCGCAATCAACCTCCCCAGTCGAATGAGCCTCCATGGTATACGTGAATGACGTCCACTCGAAACTGAGTCGTACACGAGTGCGTTCCATTGCGAAGATCAAGTCGACGGAGGGGCTTTGCCAGGCCGTCAACGAAGCTCGTCAAAGCGGCTGCGCAATAAGCGTGTTTGGCGGCCGGCACTCTCTCGGTGGTCAGCCTTTCCTTACGGATAGCATCAGTCTCGATTTGAGTGAATTCAATCAAGTTATCGATCTTGATCTGGAAACCGGAATTCTAAGAATCCAAGGTGGATGTCGGTGGCCGGACATTCGAGCTTTTCTTGCAAAGCAATCTCCCTCGAATGGCACTGAGTGGGAAATCCATCAGAAGCAGACCGGTGTCGATTCGATATCGGTGGCCGGTTCAGTGTCTATCAATGCCCACGGGAACGTCCTTGGCAGCGGTCCTATCTCGAGCGATATTGTGTGGATCAAATTGGTTGGACCGGACGGCGTTGAAGCCTACTGCGATCGTCAAGTAAATCCCGAGCTGTTCGGACTGGTAGTCGGAGGCATGGGGCTCTTCGGTGTGTTTTCCGAAATTGGGATTCAATTGGTTCCCAAGCAGCGATTCCTCCGGCACTCATCCGTCAAGCATGCCCTTGACGCAATAAAGCTTTGGAGCGAGCAAGAGCATTCCTATGAATATGGCGACATGCAGCTCAACATTGATCCGAATTCAAATGGGTTCCTTGACCTAGGCATCGCCAACCAAAGAGAGCCCATTGGCTCGGAAACCGAAATCCGTCGATCTGTTACCACGGCCGATTGGGCGCAGCTCGTTGCACTCGCTCACTTCGACAAGGAGAAAGCGTTTGAGTGCTACAAAGCCTACGCGTCCCAAGTCGACGGCCACGTGGAAAATCGTGACGACTTTAACTGGGATTTCTATCAAGAGAATTACCACGAAGCCCTCGAAGCGCAGTTTGAGCTTCCGCGCGGTAGCGAAGTATTGGCGGAGTTCTTCATTCCGGCAGGACGCGCAAAGCAGCTCTTAGAAGATGCGAGGGCCGGAGCACGACGACTGAAAATCGAAATCGTGCTGGCAACACTGCGTGCCATCGAGGCTTGCGAAGTCAGTTTTCTGCGTTGGGCCAAACGCGATTACATATGTCTCGTAATGGCCATGCACACGGAACACACAGAAGAGTCGCTCTCGCGGACAGATCAATTCTGTGCCCTGCTTAGTGAAACGTGTTGCCAGAACCACGGAAGCTTTTACTTGCCGTATCGCAGGTTCGCTTCAGGCGAACAGCTGCAAGCTGCCTATCCCAACCTTGAGGAGTTCATTCGGAAGAAGATGCAATACGATCCGAACGGGTTATTCGGCAGCGATTGGTTCGAGTCTATTAAGCGAATCGCAACATCAAAGTCATTTCGTCTCTCGCAACCGATCGAAGCCTAGTTGTATTTTCATGCTCGCCAAACAGCTTGCTTTTTCAAATCCTAACGTAGCGCAAGTCGTTAGTTCAAAGGGTAGGACGGTCAATGGGCCTTCGCAAGCGTCCCACCCATCGCGACCAGCCGAACAGTTGGCTTCGGCTGCCTTTTTACGCCAAGTCACGGACTCACTCGCCTCCTGAACGGCGAAAGAAGGTGAAAAAGAGTCGGCTCATGCGGATAATCCTGCCATCGCCGCAAACCGCCTCCGAATCGCCTTCATTGCGGCAAGAGGAGCGAGCGTCGCGAAGGAATGTCGCCGGCTCTCAGCGGTGATGAATGTCGATCGGCGGCAGATCATCCAGCTCGATGACACCACTGGCCCCGGGCCGCGTCGACTTACGGGTGCGTCCGGGGCCGACCCTCCCAGATCTGTTACGGTCAGAGTCCGAGCTGCGTGAAGCGTCACCCCGCCACCATCGGCGGACCGCGCGAACACCCCGTCGGTCACGCAGGCATGCAGATGCATGTGCTGGTTGAGTGCAGAGCCAAACCTGTGCTGAAACGAGACCGCACCCAGCCAAGGACGGGCATGTCCCGCTGCGGCACGATCAGTTGGCACAGCCGCCGCATTGCAAAGAAGCCGATCGATCTCTTGCGGGTCAGGCAGGCAGGCCGAGGGCGTCCCGGCGACTGGAAAGGAAGTCGAGCCAGGCGTCAAAGCCGGAGCCCGTCTTGCTCGAGGTTTCAAAGATGGTCATGCCGGGACGGACCGAGTCGATGTTGACCAGGGCCAGGTCGCGGTCGAATTCACAGGCGGCGGCGAGGTCGCACTTGGTGATCGCCGCGACGTCAGCCGTGTTGAACAGCCCCGGGTATTTCAGGGGCTTGTCTTCTCCTTCCGTCACTGAAAGCAGGGCCAGCCTGACATGCTCGCCCAGGTCCCAACTGGTCGGGCAGACCAGGTTGCCGACGTTCTCAATGAACAGGTAACCGAAATCGGCTAGATTCCAATCAGTCAGTTCCTGGGCCACCATGTCAGCC
>CAZKSP010000323.1:0-3523 GCA_964555385.1 uncultured Chitinophagaceae bacterium | reverse complement strand
GACTCAAGAGATCTTGAGCCTGGTACTCCTGTAGGCCAGTTGGTGAATTATCAAAGCTGATCTCAGTTGGTGGCTTCTGTGGGAGCATCAAGGGCGAATGGGGCATCTGACCTCAGGATGGACTCATCGGGAGCCACTGCGCGGTCAACGAGGAGCAGAATGTGGTGCATGAATCGCTGTTGCAGCCGCTCTTCTGACTCCTTCACAGCGTCGGTGACTGGGAGCTTTTTCAGCATTAGTTCAATGCGATCGGTCTCTTTTTGGCTGATTTCGCTAAGCATCGTCTGGAGCTTTTCGGACTCCAGTGCGAGTCCCTCTACAAGCTGCTGCGACATGGACTGGACTCGTTCTGGTGTCAGGCCGGGCACCTCCTTCTTGACGTCGGCGGCAACCTGTCGCGTTACTCGATCGAGGCTTGCTGATGCCTTTTCTTGCAGTACCGCAGGCAATCGATCAGCCATTGCAGTGGCTTCATCAGTGAGCATTTTCTGGAGTTTTGGCTGGAGTGTCTGCATCCGCTTGAGTGCTTCATCGCGGTAGGCCGGCACGGCCGACATGGCCGCCGCCGTCAGCTTTTCGCTGAGTTGGGGCCAGATGGCTTCCGCCTTGGCTGTCAGGGCGGCCTGCAAAGTCTCTTCGTTTAACTGAGTCTTGAGCGTCCGAAACAGGCTGAGGCCAAAAATGGCAAGCATTCCGATAAGTAGCAGTGACCCGCCGAGTACCACGAACCGTGCTGTTTTTTGAGCACGATTTATCGCGTCGATATTTTTTTCCAGGCGATCAATTGCCTGGCTAAGATCCTGAGGATCGATTGAGTGAGCCGTTGGTGTGGCATCTGACATTCGGCGGTCCTTTTAGCGTAGGAAGAGAAAAAACTTCATAAAGGTGCATTCTCGGAGACGGTGATACTTGCAACACAAGTGATGCGATAGCATCTACAGAGACTTCGACAAAACCTCCACCACGGTGGCTGATTTTTGACGGCTCTTACCTCCCAGACGAACAGAGTTCTACTCGTGGCGTTTTAGGATGTCAAACATTCTACGGTTAGATTCCGGTGAACAATTTCCACCTCGGGTGGCCCTGTTAACGGCTACCGGAGGCGCCCTCAGCATCGTCGGTGTCGCTGGTGTTTCGGCGGAACGCGTCATCGAGCCTTTCATTGGGATAGTCCCAACACGCCTGGAGCGGCTCGCGGTGGGGGCAGCCTGGTTTGCTAGCTGGCGTCATCAGGCCGTTGCCGTCATGGAACCAGTAATGCTTGTGCGCGTGGCCACAGACTGCTGGGAAATTCACGCTCATGGGGGAAAGATGGTTTCCGACTCGATTGTGAGAGACTTATGTGAAGCCGGGGCGGTCGAATGCTCGGGAGGGGAATGGCGAGGGGCCCCTCTTGAATCTGGTGAAAGTTCAATCAGAAGGCGGCTTGTCCAAGCGGGTGGCTGGCGAGCGGCTCAGATCCTTTCCCGGCAAATGGCCGGGTATTTCGAGACTGAGGTCGGCAGCATCGAGCAGTTTGTAATTGAGTCCAGTTTCGGTACCACTTCTGGTCTCTTCGAAGCCGAGCACAATCTGCTGCGGCTTGAGCGGGCTGCTCGGGTTGGCCTGCGGTTGCCGACTCCCTGGAGGGTCGTGCTGCGAGGGGTAGTTAATGCTGGGAAGAGTAGTCTGGTCAATGCTTTAGCAGGCTATGCTCGTAGTCTCGTTTCACCCCTGGCTGGAACCACCCGCGATCTCGTTGAAACTCGACTGGTGCTTGATGGGTGGGAGATTGAGCTAGTCGACACTGCAGGAGAAACCAAGTCACGGGAGGTGCTGCCGGCAGCCGTTGAGCTGGCCGGTATCGAGCGGGGGCGAGCCGCCGCTGGCTCCGCTGATCTGGTGCTTGAACTGATTCCCGCCCCGGACTTGCTGAATGGCGCTGTTCATCGAAGAGAAGACACAGGCCAGCGTCTTGTAGTTGCCACTAAAGCAGACCTCCTGCAACCTGACGAAACAGCTCGTGTCCTGGCCGGGGGTCACGTTGTCGCAACGTCGGCTATTACTGGGGACGGGGTTGAACGCCTGGCTGAGGCAATCGTCCAAAGGCTGGTGCCAGAGGCGGCGGAGGGCGACCTTGACCAAGGCGTGCCCATCACCAGCAGCCAACTTCAGCGTGTCCAGCAGTTACAGCAGCGGCTTAAGCTACTGCATGCTCACGTTCGCGGTCGCATCACTCCCGGTTTGACCGACCCCGAATCAGGAGCTTGATAGGCACCTCGCTAAAGGCTGACTGTTTCCGTAACGAAGCGAGAAGATAGCGTTTGTAGGGTGCGGTCAAAGCCTGCGGTGAGCTGGTCGCCAGCACGATCGTGGGTGGGGCAGTATCAACCTGAGTGGCAAAAAAAATCCGCATTGGCCTGCCACGTTTATCCGGAGGCGGCCGATTGGCCTGAGTGGCGGCATGGATGATGGCATTGAGCGCGGCAGTCGGCACTCTGGTCTGGCTCTGGCGGAAGAGTCTTTGGGCGGTGTCAATTGTTGCCTTGACGTTGCGGCCATTCCGAGCGGTAACGAAAGTGACAGGTGCCCAGGGCATTGAGCGGAAGGTGTCCCGCAGGTACTGGGACCATTCTCCCCGTTCGACATCGCCTGCATAGAGATCCCACTTGTTGACTACAAGCACGACGGGTTTTTGCTGCTCCACGATGGAATCGATCAGTTGCTTGTCGACCTTGCCGATCGGTTCAGAGGCATCGAAGAGCATCAGTACTACATCAGCCCGGCGGATACTCCGCTCAGCCCTGTGCGTCGAGTAGAAGTCAATGTCGCTGGTACGGCTTTTGGCACGCCGCAGCCCCGGTGTGTCGATCGCCAGAAACGTATGGCCGTCAACTTCAAAGCGTACATCGATGCTATCACGAGTTGTGCCCGCCACTGGACTGGCAATGACTCGTTCTTCTTTGGCGAGTGCATTAACAAAAGTGCTTTTCCCAACATTTCGGCGACCGACAATTGCCACCTTCATTTCAGGGAGGTCGAGTACGGAAGCCTCATCACTGGCGGGTGGTAGCTGCCCATGAATGGCCGCAATAAGTTGGTCACGGTTCCGGTTCTGTTTCGTGCTGGTCACCAGCGGTGGACCGAAACCGAGCCGGTCAAATTCGTGGGCAGCAAGATCAAATTTTTCATCATCGGACTTATTAGCCACCAGCAGCACTGTCGCCCCGGCTGCTCGTAGCCTCGTCGCCACCTCTTCATCAGCTGGGACAAGACCTGCCCTGATATCAACCACAAAGATCACCACTCCAGCAGTGGCCAGACCCGCCTCAATCTGCATGTCAATCTGCTCGGTGAGGCCGTCGGGATCGTCAAACCCCATGCCACCCGTATCAACGAGGTCAATGACTCTGCCATCAAGGTCAAGTCGCTGCGTAAGCCTGTCTCGGGTCACGCCGGCGGTCGGATCTTCGATGGCGATCCGCCGTTGTGAAAGCCAGTTGAAAAGGCTCGATTTGCCGACATTCGGACGGCCGACAATCAC
>CAZKSP010000322.1:0-3524 GCA_964555385.1 uncultured Chitinophagaceae bacterium | reverse complement strand
AGCGGTTGTCGAAGCGGCGGACGCCCTGGCCGCCGAGACGGAATGCGACGGCTCACTCGCAACGCCGGAGGGCCGTAGCCGCCTGGTGCTGGCCGCGCTCAGGCTGATCAACCGTGACGTCAAGTCGACGCCGCTGAAGGCCCTGCAGGGCATGATCTGGCGGGCCGGGTTCGAGTCCGGCCAGCTCACCGCCCATGTCTTCGATGATGTCCCGCCGGCACTCGAGCAGTGGGCCGATTCCGGCCTCGATGTGCGGATCTATTCCTCCGGTTCCATTGAAGCCCAAAAACTCTTCTTCGGCCACACGGCCGCTGGTGATCTCACCGGCCACCTGCGGGGCCACTATGACACCACCACGGGGCCCAAGCGTGAGCAGGCCAGCTATCAGGCGATTGCAGCCGATATGCAACTGCCTCCCCGACAGATTCTGTTCATCAGCGACGTCGGGGCCGAACTTGACGCTGCCCGAGCCGCCGGCATGGCCACCGCCGCGGCCATCCGACCGGGGAACCGGCCGCTTGAGAGCCTCTATGACCATGAAGCTATCGAGTCGTTTGGCGAGATCACCTGCTAACCCGTTCCTGTCCACCATCTCTCGCCGAGCTGTTCATGCCATCACGCCCAGACACCACCAGGCAGCTGGCTGCCATTCACTGCGGCGCGGCGGCGGCCACCCGGCACGAACTGGACGGCGCTATCCGTGAGGCGACTCTCGCCGCAGTCTCCCAGCTTGCTGGACGGCGGCCAGATCTCGCAGTGGTATTTGTCTCAGCAGCCTATGGCGAGGCAATTCGGCCGACGCTTGAAAACCTGAGTGACCTGATTGACGCCGACTGTCTGATCGGCGCGACTGCCGAGGGTGTACTGGCCAACAACAGAGAGTACGAATCCGATCCAGCCGTGACGGTCTGGATGGCATCGCTTCCGGGTGCAGAAATCACACCGCTGGCGCTTGAGCATGTCCAGACGCCTGACGGCGGAACCTTCCTCGGCTGGCCCGACGAGCTTGACTGGCCCACCAATGCCGGTCTGCTCCTGGTGGCTGATCCCTTTTCCTTTCCAGTCGACGATCTGATCAGCCGGCTCGCTGAAGACCGGCCGGACCTGCCAATCATCGGCGGCATGGCCAGTGGCGGCAGCCGGCCCGGCAGCAACACGCTGGTGATCAACCAGCAGACCTACGACGCCGGTGCGGTCGGCGTCATCGTTGGCGGTAACGTTCGCATCCGGCCGGTCGTCTCGCAGGGCTGCCGGCCGATCGGCCAGCCTTTCGTCGTCACCAAAGCCGAAGACAACATGATCTTCGCACTTGGGGGGCAGCCAGCTTTCGCACAGCTTCAACAGCTCTACGGCACCCTCGACGATCACGACCGACAACTGGTCCGCAGCTCGCTCCATGTCGGCAGGGTTGCCAGCGAGTATCAGGACAGCTTCGAACGGGGTGACTTTCTGGTGCGAAATGTTGTCGGAGCTGACCCCGAGACCGGCGTGGTCGCCGTCGGCGACTGCATCCGAACCGGTCAGACCGTGCAGTTTCATGTCCGGGATGCCACCACCGCCCACGACGATCTGGTCGAACTGCTTCGGCGGACCGCCGGCACCCGTCCTGCTGGCGGCCTGGTCTTTACCTGCAATGGTCGCGGCAGCCGAATGTTTGAAACGGCCAACCATGACGCCCGCTGCCTGCAGGAGGTGCTTGGCCCACTGCCAGTCGCCGGCTTCTTTGCCCAGGGGGAAATTGGCCCGATCGGCCGGAAAAACTGCCTGCATGGCTTCACAGCAAGCATTGCCCTGTTCGAGCCGGTGGGCTGATCGGCGGACGGGCTGAACAGTCGGCAGTCGGCACCGGAAGTCGGCCTTGCTGCGGGCTGCAGCGTTCTTCTACTGTCTCGGCAACAGGCGGGCACCTGAAGGAAAACAGCGATATGTTCCTGCGTGGAATTCCGCTTGCTGGGCTGGTGGTCTGTCTGACCATGACGGCCATCAGTTCCGGCTGTGCCCACCACCGCCAGAGTCCCTATGCCTACGCACCACCTTACGCACCGCCGGTCTATCCGCAGCCGGGGGCTCCCCAGCAGGCCGTTCCAGCGCAACCGGTCGCCTACCCAGCCCCGGGTGCCGTACAGACGCCATTGCCGCCGGGTGCCGTAGTGCCGATGGCCCCGACCACTGCCGCTGGAGGATTTTCACAGACCATGCCCGCAACCGGCGTTGTGCCAGCGGGGGCAACGATGCCCTGTCCCCCCACCTGCGACCCTTGTGCCGGCCAGGCCGTCACGCCGGTCGTCTACGAAGGGGCTGTCCAAACGCAGCCCTGCCCGCCGGGAATGTAATTTTCGGTGGCATCGAGGTCGCCTGTTTTTCCAACAATACGGATCGGGCACTGTCACACGGCCGAACTCTCCACCGCTCAAGCGGGTAGCATGGCAGGGGTGTCTTCTCCACAGGCCTGCCATGCCACCACTGCCACCACTGGTCGAACGTCCTCCCGAATTGATGGACGACCCCGCCCTCAATCAGGCGGAGCATGACCAGGCCCTGACAGCACTCGCCCGGATCAACTGGATCTCAAGCACCGCCACGCAACTCGGCCGCCGTGTCGTGCGACTGTTAGCGACCGCTCGCTCCACGCACTGTGGCGCCGTTCGTATCATCGACATCGCCTGCGGCGGCGGCGATCTCACCACGGCGGTTGCCCGGTATCTCGGCCGCAGGCTTGAGCAGCCCGTTGAGGTACTCGGCCTCGATATCAGTGAACGGGCGATCGGCTGGGCCCGGCAACGACATGCGAGCAGTAGCCAATCGGCCACGATCACTTTTGCCCAAGCTGATATTGTCCGTGACGGCTGCCCCTCCTGCGACGTCGCGATCCATTCGCTGTTTCTGCACCATCTTGACGACGACACAGCGATTGCGCTCCTGCAGGGCATGGCGGCAGCGGTGAAGACGGGCGGTGTCTTTTCCGATCTGATCCGCAGCAGACTGGGCCTGCTGCTGGCCCACGTCGGCACCACCATGCTTGCCCGTTCGCGGGTCGCTCGGGTCGATGGCCCGCTGTCAGTCAAGGCGGCCCGCACCGTGGTGGAATACCATCAGCTCCTCAGCATCGCAGGCCTTCCCCACGCCCAGATTGACCGCACTTGGCCCGAGCGGGTCTGTGTCAGCTGGAAGCGGACAGAGGAGAATGGCGCATGGTAGGCCAGGTAGCAGCACTGGCTGGCACGATTACCGCCGTAGAGGCTGCGGCGACCAGTTGGGATCTGATTATTGTCGGAGCTGGACCGGCCGGCGGCGCGATAGCAATTCGCACTGCTCGCGCTGGACTTCGCGTCCTGCTCATCGACCGCGAGTTGTTTCCACGGCCCAAGGTCTGCGGCTGCTGCCTCTCACCACTGGCACTGGCCGAACTGGACGACCTGAACCTCGCAGCCACCCAGCAGCGACTCGCTTCACCCCAGGCAAGCTGCCAGATCCCGCTCGACACCGTGCAACTCATCGCCGCCGGCCGGGCAGCCTCGCTGCGG
>CAZKSP010000321.1:0-3542 GCA_964555385.1 uncultured Chitinophagaceae bacterium | reverse complement strand
GTCTGGATGCCTAAGAAGTCACGTCCTGCGGAACCATTGCACTAGTCGGCAGCGCACACGTTGCGTGACAGTCACCAGGTCAGCCGCCGAGAACGACCGGTCACCTGTGTGCCACAGCAGTTCCAGCCAAGCAGCGGTAGAATGCCAGGCAGTCACGGTGGGCGTGGTTTAGCGCCAGCCTGCTTGACGCCCCCGTTTCGTTGGCTTGCTCCACAACGTCTCCACAACGAGAACAGTACCGTGCCTGACGCCCGCTTGAGAGAAAGCCTCGTACTCACCAGCCCAGATGGCCGAGAGCAACTCTGGCTGCAACGGGTCGACGATGGAAAGGGTGGAGAAATACTCGAAGTCGATGGCCGGCTGCTGCCCGGCGTCAGCGGACCGCCATTGCATGCCCACTACCAGCTCAGCGAGGAGACAACGGTGACGAGCGGCCAACTCGGAGTGCTGCTCGATGACGTAGAATTCGTGATGCAGCCGGGCGAGACCTCCGTGTTTCCACCAGGTTCAAAGCACCGCTGGTGGAACGCAAGTAATGGGCCAACCGAGTTTTCAGGACGTGCAGTCCCCGCCGGTGACCTCGATCAGTATCTCCAAGGGGTGTTTGCCCTGGTAAACGCCAACCCTACTGGGCCGCCGTCGTTCTTCTACATGGCTCATCTGCTCTGGCGACACCGCCATACCCATGCAGTGCTGTCGCCGCCAATCGTCATCCAGCGTCTCCTGCTGCCGTTGGTGATCAGTCTCGGCTGGCTGCTTGGCAAATACCGTGGTGACAGCTGGCCGGCGAGACCGGCGAGTTGTCCTGGCGCACCGCGTGTCAGCCATCATGAGCCAACCGACGACACCAGTGAGCAAGGGATATCACAGCCCGCCTGATCCGAGTACAACTTTTTCACCCGCTAGAGCACTGATTCCCGAATGCCCGAAGGGCCACACACCGCCCTCCCCAACAGCGTGCTACCACCAGAGGCTCTTTGATGACCAGCATCCAGCCCGGCCGCTACCGCCACTACAAAGGCAACGACTACACCGTTCTCGATGTGGCTCGCCACAGCGAGACGCTTGAGGAACTAGTCGTCTACCGCGCTGAGTATGGTGAACGTGGTCTCTGGGTCCGACCGGTGGTGATGTTTCTCGAAACCGTCTCCATCGATGGCCAGACCGTGCCCAGGTTTCAGCGGTTGGCAGACTGATTTGGAGAATGCTTTGCCGTGGAGACCATGCTGCCCAACCAGCCCCGGCCCTCCTGGCCTCCTTCCGCACCTGAGCCCGACGTTTACCTGGAGTATGGCCTGCTCGTATACGCCGTGGCTTTCCACCTCAAACGCGGTCCGCGCTATGGATCCGGCTGCCAGCACCGCCCGTACAATCCGTAACACACTACCGGTATTACACAGGTTGACTGATGACAGACATTCCCTGGATCGAGTGGTATCAGAGCCTCGCCAAACCTTCATGGACACCGGCTCCACGCACCATTGGGCTGATCTGGCAGGTGCTCTTTCCGGTGATCATCGCCACATTTGGCTTTGTGTTTGTACAGGCTGGTCGCGGCAAGATTCCCCGACTCGTGGCCCTGCCCTTCGCGATCAACCTCGCAGCAAATCTCGTGTTCACGCCGATCCAGTTCGGCCTTCGGGACCTCCCTTTGGCCTCACTCGATATCCTCGTCGTCTGGGGCACACTGCTTTGGATGATGATCGTTACCTGGCCTCACTACCGCTGGGTGGCTGTCGCCCAGGTGCCATACTTCGTGTGGGTCTCCATCGCCACCGTGCTGCAGCTTACAATCACTTGGATGAACTGGGGATCGTAAGCCGGAAGGTCTTGTGATCAAGCTGCAAGCTCCCGTTGACATCGCTGACTGGCAGGCAGTTGCCTCACAGAAGCAACGGTCTGCCGTCTGCGGTCGTTTCGATTTGAGCATCGACACTCCAGCACCCCTCTCGCATCCTCCTGATATGAAGCGACCGATTCTGCTCTTCACCTTACTGGCCGCAGCCGCATTCGCCACATCTGCGGCATTTGCCCACCCCTGGCCGCGACACACGATTGACGAGTCATCCCGCGGCGCCGATGGAATCCGTACCGCCGACATCAACGGGGATGGCTTGCTCGACCTCACCACCGGCTGGGAGGAGGGAGGCGTTGTCCGCGTCTATCTTAATCCCGGGCCGCAGGCAGCCACGCAGCCGTGGCCCGCAGTGACGGTCGGACACGTGCGTTCTCCTGAGGATGCTGTCTTTGCCGATATCGATGGTGACGGGGCGAGTGATGTGGTAAGCAGCTGTGAAGGCAAGACAAGGCAGATTTTTATTCACTGGTCACCCGCAACTCCTGCAAACCTCCTTGAGGCGGCAGCTTGGCAGACCGAGCCACTCCCAGCGGCCGACAACGGACAGCAGTGGATGTACGCCCAGCCGTTGCAGATCGACGGACAGTTCGGTGTCGACCTCATTATTGGCTCGAAAGGCAACAATGCCTCCATCGGCTGGCTGCAGTCGCCAGCAGATCCTCGCCAGACCGACGCCTGGACATACCATCGCCTCTGTGACGCGGGCTGGATCATGTCGCTGATCCCACACGACATGGATGGTGATGGCGATCAGGACATGTTGGCATCAGATCGGCGGGGCCCCGGACGGGGCGTCTTCTGGCTGGAAAACCCCGGGGCCACCGAGGCTGCACGGGGAGGCCGCTGGCCGAAACATGTTCTCGGAGCAGCCGACCGGGAAGTGATGTTCCTTGATTTGGGGGCTCCAGCGGGACACGCTCCCGGCTCAGTCGTCGCCGCCTGCAAGGACGCCGAGATTGTGGTCCTCACACGTCCTAAGCAACAGCCCACGATGGCCTGGCAATGCACAACGATTCCGTTTCCATCTGGCTGTGGACAGGCCAAGGCAGCGGCTACTGCTGACATCGACCTCGACGGACACGCTGACATCGTCTTCACCTGCGAGGCCGCCACAAAGCAGTTCTCAGGTGTTCGTTGGCTTTCACGTAACCGTGCAGGAGGCTGGGACGATCACGAGGTCAGCGGGCCGGAGGGAGTTAAGTTTGATCGCATCGAACTGATCGACTGCGATCACGACGGTGACCTTGATATCGTCACCTGTGAAGAACGATCCAACCTCGGTGTGATTTGGTACGAAAACCCAACCCGCTCACCGAACGATGCTGAGACTGGTCTCATCGACACTCCGCCTCACCATCAAACCTACACCAACCAATGAATATTCTCTTAGACCTTCAGTTCCTCGTGGGGCTGACGAACGACACGGGACGTTCTGTGTCGTTTCGTGTTGCCCATCTGGCGGCAATCTCAGCAAAATGTGGCGTCTCCTCTTCACAGTGTGCATCCGCCCAGAACTGGAGGCAGATAAATAGGCTCGCCATCTTGTAGAGCAGGTTGAGCCGACTACCGATAGTGCATGTAAACAGACTTTGCTGTTCACCAAACGGCTCTACTTTCATGTCCCAGGTGATCTGAAAGGCCATCGGCACCCGTTCTAAGAACCTGCCCTTGGTGCGAGGACTCA
>CAZKSP010000320.1:0-3584 GCA_964555385.1 uncultured Chitinophagaceae bacterium | reverse complement strand
GAAGGCACCGTCGTAGGGACGTTGGCTGGTTGTGGCGCTGTAGGCGTCAATTGTCGATCCAGCGTTGCCAGCGTAATTAATTCCGCCAAACGACCTGTCGCCAAAGGCCAGGTCCGATGGGCAAACGAAGGTTTTGATTTTCGTTTTCCGGACCGTGCCGTTGTTGCCGTGGTTGTACCAGACATTGAAGTCGATGTTGTCAAACGTGGTCTGCTCTTCAAGGAAGGGCAATACCTGCGACCAAAGGCTGTGGCCTCTCCAGCTGTTCCAAGCCGTGCCGCCATTGATTGTGGCACTCGATTCGCCCGTTGTGGGGTTCCCGTCGTACTGGTATCGAGGAAGCTTCTTGTTTGCATCATAGTAGTTATGCAACGCTACGCCGAGCTGCTTGAGGTTGTTGCTGCAGCTGGATCGACGTGCTGCTTCACGGGCCTGTTGAACCGCTGGCAGAAGAAGTCCTACGAGGACGCCAATGATCGCAATGACTACCAGCAGTTCGATGAGCGTGAAAGCTCGGCGTGAGCTTGAATAAGCGACGTTCATGACATGCTCCTTGCAATAAAGAAACGAAAATTCGCGGAAGAAGAGAAGGAAAACCCCGAAAACGATTCTTCTGTAGAATATCGCTCTCAGTAGAGGGGAGCAAGCCGAATTCTCATTCAGGCCGGCTCTGACGTGACGAGAAGCCAATTCAACAGTGCTTCTGTCCGCAGATTAGCGATTGAGACGACAAAGACCTCTGTTCGTGACCAAATTCTGTCAGGACAGATAGAGGCCGTAGCGAGCGAAAATTATTTGCGTTACGCCGCCAGCTATGCTCTCTCAGGTAAGGTAGGTGTCGGAAATTGGAACCGACCCGCGACATTTCTATCGCGAACGGCTTTGTGGTGGCTGATCACATGTTCCGGCGTTGGCAGATCGCGGTTGTTGTGATGCTGGTCGCGGCGGGAACGTCCATCGTCTGGCTGCCGTGGCTTGCCGCATGGCGGACGCAGACCTTGCTCGACATCGGGCAACTTGATGCCGCCGAAGTGTGGCTTGGTCGGTCTGAATGGCTGGGCCTTGAAGCTGGGAGAGCCGACTTTTACCGGGCGACACTTGCATCGCGGCGGGGGCAGCTTGATGAGGCCGCTGGCTGGCTGCGGTCGGCCGCTTCGGCTGGCTATGCAAAAGATCAGGTCAGGCGGGCGCAACAGGTGCTGCTGGCTCAGGCAGGCAGGTTCGAAGAGCTCGGTGACGACTGGCGGGGGCTGCTTGCCTCGCCCGGTGCCGATGCAGATGGCATCTATCGGGGCTTCATCACCTATGCCCTTGCCTGCGGGCTTGTCGATGATGCCGAAAAAGTGTCGCAACGCTGGCAGCAGCAGTCACCCGATCGTGTGGATCCTTATCGATTTGCTGGGCTGATTGCGACGATCAAAAGTGACTGGGAAGCGGCAGCGCGGGCCTATCAGAGGGCGCTCCAGCGGCAACCGCGAAACACGCAGCTGCTGGCTGCACTCGCCGGCTGTCTCAGTCAGCAGCTCAAATTTGCTGAAGCCGCTCAGGTTTGGCAGCGATTGCTCGACGCAGAGCCAGAATCGATCGACGCGGGAATGGGGCTGGCCGATACCCGGTCGAAGCTTGGCGACGCATCGGCTGCCAGACAGATGCTCATCAGTCATGAGGTGCTCGTGCAAGAGAACGCGGCGGCGCTCGCGTTGCTTGGCCGCATCTGTCTTGAGCAAGGAAATGCCGCGGATGCAGTTGGGTGGTATCAGCGAGCAGCCGAACAGCAGCCAGAGAGCACTGACATCAGACGCAATCTTGCGCAGGCGCACCGGCTTGCCGGTCAGCCGGAGGCTGCCGCCGCGCTTGAGCCGCTGATTGAAGAGGGCGAAAAAGCCTTAAGTGAAATCAGAAAACTCAACGGACGTCTTTCGCAGCAGCCAGGAGACGCTGACCTGCGATATCGTCTTGCGGAGCTCACCTGGCGTTGGAAAAGTCGGCGCGAAGGCATCAGCTGGATGCGGGTTGTCCTGCGAGTTGATCCTGCGCATGCTGGAGCGAAGCGGTTTCTTGTCGAGCATGGGACTGGTGACGACTTCGGTGAAGGTGTGTCTCCTTTCGGCTTTCTCGAATCAGTGCCTGGAACACCGTAGATGCGACCGCGTGACACCATTTGCTTTTGGGTTGGTCGTTGCTGGTCGGGCAGACGTGGTTTGCTGCTGGTCCCAATTGTCTTAAGTCTTGGCTGTGGATCAGCAGACGGTCCGGCATCTCCTGCTGCGCAGGCGCCAAGCGGGGACGTCGCCGGTTTTTCTGAGGCGGGTCGCACGGGACCGAGCTTTTCAGAACTAGCTCCCACCTTAATGAGCAAAGTCGTTGCACGGACTGGCACCGGCACGCCCCGACACACCATTCTGGAATCACTGGGATCTGGGGTGGCAATGCTTGACTATGACCAGGACGGAGACAACGACCTCTTTGCCCTCGGCGGGGGCACATTTGATGGCGATGGTCAGCCGATTGGCCTCGCCCCCACACTCATCAGGAACGACGGACAGGGGCGGTTCACAGATGCAACCAATGTGGCCGGTGTTGAAGCCCCCCCGTTCTACAGTCATGGGGTTTGTGTGTTCGATTGGGATCAGGATGGTTTCCCGGGATGCCTCCTCTATCACAATCAGCAGAACGGGCGGTTCGCAACGGTGACAGCCACAGAGCTTGGCATCGTGGCCGACGCATGGTTTACGAGTGCGGCCTCTGGTGACTTCAATGGTGACGGTTCCGTAGACCTGTTCCTTGTCACCTATGTTGACTGGACACCGGAGAATGACCCCCCTTGCACGATCCAGGGAAACCGAGATATCTGCCCACCGGCCCAATTCAATACATTGCCGGACCGCATCTACCTGGGAACGAAATCTGGGGTGTTTCAGCTTGCGGAGGGTTCACTGAGCCCAAGCCTGCCGGGAAAGGGCCTGGGTGTTGTCGCGGGTGACTTTGATCTCGATGGAGACACTGACATTTATGTTGCAAACGACACCACGCCCAATGCGCTCTACCAGAATGAGAACAATCAGAAACTTGTTGAGACGGGGCTTTCCAGTGGGGCATCACTCGGTCTTACGGGAGGTCCGGACGGCAGTATGGGAGTCGATGCAGCCGATGCCAACGGCGACGGATTGCCGGACCTCTGGGTGACGAACTACGAACGCGAAAGTTTTGGCCTCTATCGGAATGCCGGCGGTTTTCTTTTTCAAAATGTCAGTCTGCCGTGTGGAATAGGCCGACTGGCTCGCACCTACGTTGGCTTTGGGACGGCTTTCCTCGATATCGACTCCGATGGGTTCGAGGATATCTATGCCACCAACGGCCATGTCCTGTTCAACCCCCAGAATGCACCCCGCCGACAGCTGCCGATTCTGCTGCAAAACAGATCAGGCAAGGACTTTCAGAACATTGCGGATACGGCTGGCGGCTATTTTTCGTCTCCTCATATCGGCCGAGGAGCGGCGATCGGTGACCTCGACGGAGACGGCGATCAGGACCTTGCCGTTACCCATGCGGACGAGCCGATGACTGTCCTGCAAAATGATGGT
>CAZKSP010000319.1:0-3601 GCA_964555385.1 uncultured Chitinophagaceae bacterium | reverse complement strand
TGAACGCCAGTTCCATAGGCAGCGGCCACCGCTGGATCTTCGGCTGGGCTGGTCTGGCAGACTGCACACGCAATGAGAATCACAAAAATTGAAGCCGTCTTCCGCATGTCTTGCTCCCTGCTTTCGTGCCCAAACCACCGAAGGTGAGATCGGCTGCTCGGTGTGTGTGGGTCAACAGGCAGCCGCATAACCCGCATATGTTACCACCGTCGGTCAAGGCTACGCCAATTAAAACCGACTAGAACAGGATCGATGCTGTGTACTGGCCTGCAATCATCAGGATGTAGCAAAGCGGGAAAATCCAGCGACAGTGCCAGTCGATTCGGTCAGCCCGCTCTCTCTGCCCGTGACGAATCAGGCTGCCTAGGAAGAGGCTCTGGACAATGGTTGCCGTGGTAATCAGGAATGAGCCGAGCAGCAGTGTGTCGGTGAAAGTGAGATAGCTCATCCGCGGCATGTGGTCGATCACGACGAACTGGTAGGCGACGATCGTCAGCACGCCGATGAAAGAAATGTTGAGCCGGTCAGAAAGTGAGTCGCAATCGAGCCAGAAGATCGACCAGACCATTGAGACGAGCACCAGCAGTGGAAAGAGAATGTTCCAGATGATCTGCCCGTTCTGCCGCTTGAGCATGATGGTGGTCACAACACGGGAAAAGGTCGTTGGCGTGCCGGTGAGATTCAGTTCGGTCTCGTCAGCCTTCATAACGATCTCACGGAGATCCCAGCCTGCTACATTTACCCCCTGCTCGCGCCGAACGTAATCATTGGCTGCTTGGATGTAGCGTTCATCCACCTCGAGAATGACCTCATCACTGGTGTTTCCGAATGGCACCATCACAGCCCGCAGTCGTTGGGTGTCGAAGGGGTAGTCGTAGAGTGACATTGGGGTTTCGAGCAATACATTCCGCTGCTCTAAGAGCGTGACCTGGCCGTCTGGATTGATTTCGACCTTGATGGCATTGGTGTCACCGCTACCGACTTGATTGATGATCAGGAGTTGAGGCCACCAGCCCGTGAAGATCTCGGCAAATTGAAAGTCGCCCTGGAAGATTTTCTGATCGGTTCCCTCGGCCTCCGGGTCGAAAGCCAGTCGAGGGTCTTTCCAGCTGGCAACCAGGGCAACCTCTGCTTCGAAGGTCTCTTCGACGTCATTGATGCCAACAACATCGAGAATCATCAGCCCACACCGCACCCGCGTTGGCCGGGCTGGCGGATTGGGCATCCCGGCCTCAATCGCCACGGCTGCGGGCGCTGCAATCATGCAGAAACATGCAGTCAACATGAGTTGTCGCCAGCTTGTTCCGCGGTCTTTGGTGGCGATAGATGAAAAAAAACTGTGGCATTTGTCGGTGGAATTCATGACAAGGTGATATCAAGATGCCCTGTTGAAAGACAAGTTCGCCGGGTAAACAGCAGAAAGCGGGTTGTGCCGGCCTTGCAGCTGGTTTCGCTGGAAATTCGTCGCCTGCGGTCTCAGTGCCGGCGGCATTCCTCAGGATGTATTGAGTATTTCATGCGAGTTCACCTCGTGTTTTTTGCATGCATGCTGGTCCACATGGCCTTCGGCGCAGCCTTTGCTGGGCCGCGAGACGGCGGGCAGCCAGTTGTCCTTGCCCACTACATGCCCTGGTTTGCAGCGAAGCCGCAAAGCCCGCAATGGGGTTGGCACTGGACAATGAATCACTTCGATCCCGAACGGGTCGATTCTGCTGGTCGACGGCCAATAGCATCGCACTTCTATCCCCGCATCGGGCCCTATGATTCGGGTGATGCTGCCGTGCTTGAGTATCACCTGCTATCGATGCGGCTGGCAGGCATCGATGGTGTCATTGTCGACTGGTACGGCCTGACTGATTTTCGGGATTATGCGGTACTGCATCGCAACACCACCCGACTGCTTGAGCAGGCAGAGCGGCTTGGCATGAAGTTCGTTGTCTGTTACGAGGATCAGACGATTCCGGCCCTCGTTGAGGCGGGGCGGCTCGCTGCGTCTGGCCGGGTTGCTCACGCGGCAGGTGAAATCGAATGGCTCGGCAAATACTGGTTCAAGTCAGCTAGCTATCTGCTCCATGAGGGGCGGCCGGTGGTGCTCTCTTTCGGTCATGACGGCTTGACGACCGAGGAATGGTCCCAGTGCATCGAGCAACTCAGTTTTCCGGTTGCCTATTTCAGTCAGAGCCAGCGTCGGCCGGGGGCGATCGGTGGCTTTGACTGGCCGGTTCCGGCTGATCCAGTCGGGACGATGAGGCGGTTCCAGCAAGCGATGCATGAGTGGCCAGCAGCAATTCCCGTGGCCTATCCGCGATTCGTCGATATCTATGCCGAGGCTGGGGTGAGCGATAGTTACGGACGACTTGCCGACGATCAGGGCCGCTCGTTCCGTCAGATGCTCAGGCAGGCGCTGGCCTCACGGGCCAGCATTATTCAACTTGCCACGTGGAATGATTGGGGTGAGGGCACGATGATTGAGCCAAGCCAGGAGTTCGGGCTACGCGACCTTGAGGCGGTTCAAACACTGATCGCGGCAGATTCGGGTTTTACGGCTGCCGACCTCGAGCTCCCTTATCGGCTCTATGAGGCCCGCCGCGCGGCAGCTGCCGACCCCGAGAGGCTTGATGAGATTGCATTGCTGCTGGCGACTGGTAGGGCGAGCATGGCAAAAGATGCGCTCGATGAAGTCGGCTCGCACCGATAGGGATGCGGGGATGGCGTTGCCAGCAAGCACACGCCTCCGCCGGTTGCTCACGGGCCTCAGTCACGCTCAGTTGGTGGGAATCGTTTGCGAGCCTTGCTGTCGATTGGCGTGGCATTTCGCAGGCTGTACCAGTCTGCCATACGCGCAGGGTCGAAGAACGGGTTGATGACCGGAAGCCGCGCACCGACCTGGTTCCGCCAGGCGGCGAGTTTCTGTCTGAGGTCGGCGACGCGGCCTGACTTCTCCGGGGCAAGATTATTCTGCTCACCCAGATCTGTCGACAGATCGTACAGCTCAACCTCGTCGGTGTTGTCAAGGTACTCGATCAGCTTCCAGTTGGCTTCGCGGATGGCCGAGGCGGGACGGTGATGGTGGTAGTGGGGGAAGTGAAAGTGTACGGCTACGCGGTTGAGTGCAGCCGCCGGCTGCTCGAGGACCGGGAGCAGACTGACTCCGTCGATCGTCTGGTTGGCCGGCAAGGTGGCGGCGGTGATGGCGGCGATGGTTGGGTGAAAGTCATAGCTGATGGCGACGGCATTGCTCGTTGTGCCCGCCGGCACCAGGGGTGGATAACGCACGATCAGCGGCACGCGGATGCCGCCTTCATAGAGTTGGCCCTTTTCACCACGGAGCGGCGCATTTGAGGTAACCTCGTCATCGGCTTCGGGCTGATAGTCATACCGGCGGAACAAGCCGCCGTTATCCGAGGTGAAGATGATCATCGTGCGGTCGGTCTCGCCCCTCCGCTCGATGGCCGCCACGACCCGGTCAACGAGCCCGTCGAGCTCCTCGATCATCGCCGCATAGACGGGGTGCGGCAGCTTGCTCCCGGTGGCCGCAGCCTTGCGGCGGTATTTCTCGACGAGATCCCAGCGAGAAGCCAGTGGAATGTGGACCGCATAG
>CAZKSP010000318.1:0-3602 GCA_964555385.1 uncultured Chitinophagaceae bacterium | reverse complement strand
ACGCCGGGGGGCGGCGGCCTCGCTCTGGGCGGAGGACCGAAGGCCGCGACATCAATCATGCAGAATCGCAGTGTGCTTGAAGCACTCACAACACTGACCGATGAGAACTTCAGCTGGAACGTCGCTGCTTGGCGGCAATGGCTGGCCGCACGGGGGCTGCCCCCTGAGACCGACCTCAGACGCGATCCGTAGGACTGCGTCTGCTGCGCTCACCAAACTGTCGTGATCTGCCGCCACGGAAGCCAATCGCGGAAGCGACTGGACAGTCGGCATGTTTGTGACGATATCCCGCAGCCTGGGAACAGACTCAGGCTGCACCGCGGAGACCCTGCTCGCGGCGACGACTGGGGAACCAGTCAGCGTCGAGAACGCGGAGGGCAACCCGGTTTTCCAGGTTCGGTCGGAAGACCACCAGCAGCAGGACCGGCAGGAACCAGGCCAGGAACAGGCCGCCATTGTGGGCCTTCCAGAACTGGCTTCCGAGCAGAACCGCCGTCGTGCAACTCATCAAGGTGCCGAGATGTTTGGGAGAGGGCCAGATTGCCAGTGTTGCCATCATCACCAGAAATCCAGCCAGAACCGGTAGCCGGAAGACCGGGTCATACGCAGGAAATGCCCAGAAACCCTCGAGGCTGACCGCACTGGGGAAGATCCAGCCGAACATCTGCCGTAACTGACCGGCAAAAACTGCGAGCGAAGGAGAGGTCAACCAGAGGCCGACGACCAGCGTAGCCAGGGCGGCAGAGACCCCGAGGGCAAAGCGACGCACACCCCGTTCCCAATAGAAGCTGCACCACAGCGGCAGCAGGAAGACGGGGTAATAAATGGTCCCGATCGCCAGACCAATCAGACCGCCGGCGATGAACGGGCGGTGGTAGGAGGCAATGGCCCAGACAATGAGCGCCCCTGGCAGGGCATGGTCGACCCGGCCGGTCATGATGGCTGTGTAGGGCATTAACAGATAGAGCACTGCCGCAGCGATCCCAAGCCTCGTGCTCTCAAAGTGCCGCCAGCCGATCATCACCATACCCCCGACGATCAGCAGTTGGGCAATAATGGCCATGATGCGGGCGGTGGTCTCATGGACGACCCGTGCGGGTGGTTCAGCGTCGCGGCCAGGTGCGGCATCGGTGTCGCTGGCAAAGATTCGCTGGGTAGAGATGTGCGGTAACAGGAAGAGCAGGGGATAGCCCGGGCCGAGCCTTGCCAACTGATCGATATCGACTTCAGCGTCCCCCTCCTCAAGCCGGGCAGCGGTAGTAGCGGCGGCGAGGTCATCACGCTCGGGGCGGGTGGTAAGGACATTGGCCAGCAGGAAGACCAGCAGTGACAGTCCCAAGAAAACAAGTCCGCCACTGGAGAGGTTGGGCTCAAGGAGCGGCCGTCGCACCATCAGCGAGTCGCAGAGCATCCGAATGGTAAACAGGCCGGTGACGGCAAAGAGCCAGACAAAGCCGAGTTGCTGGGCTTCGAGGTTTGCCTTGAAGCCACCGTACTCGACGGCGAGCAAGCCTGGTGCAAACAGAATCAGCCCAGCCAGGTCAAAGTTGCGGACGCTCCAGACCCGGTTGAACTTGAAGAAGACGGCAACTGACAGCAACGACGCCAGATAAAACCAGGTCGTTGGGTTAACACGGTAGTAATGAAAGAGAATTTCGCTCATGCCACCCGTGGAGGGCCGTTGCCAGCAGGGTCGGGAAAAGAATTTTCCAGTTGCAAGGGTACGTTGCCGGGGGGCTGTTTGAAAGCAGCCCCGCCCCAGAAATGCCCCAGTGGCCGCACCGGTCCCCGCCGCTGGTCCAGGTATTCCGGTTGTACCGGTTGGATGAGGGCCTGGATGGCCTCGCCCAGATGTAATTAGAAAGGCCAGATGAGCGGAGCAAGGGCGATCGTCACCACCATGACAATCAGGTTTAGCGGGCCACCGAAACGGAGGTAGTCGCTGAACTTATAGCCGCCGGGACCGTAGACCATCAGGTTGGTCTGATAGCCCAGCGGGCTGGCAAAGCCGCAGCTGGCCGCCACAGTGATTGCCATGATGAAGGGCATGGGGTTGAGCCCCAAGTCGGTGGCTGTCTGCCAGGCGATCGGAAAGATCAGGACAGCGGCGGCGTTGTTGCTCATGGTCTCGGTAAAGAGCATCGTCACCAAATAAATTGCCGCCAGCACCAGATGGGGCCGATCGCCAGCGGCACCGATCGTGCTTTGAGCAATCAATTCATCGAGGCCGGTCTTTTCGATTGCCCGGGCCAGGCCGAAGCTGGCAGCGATGAGCAGCAGCGTCTCCCACTCGATTGACCGGCGGGCCTCGTTGGGGCCGATGCAGCCGGTGGCCACCATGGCCGCGGCGGCCACGAGCGCGGCGGCCACCATTGGCACCAGTTCAAGCGTGGCGGCCAGCACCATGGCCGCGAGAATTGTGCAGGCGATCCAGGCCAGGTTGTGCCGCGGTGGTTTAGCGCCGGCGACTTCGCTCACAAGATAAAAGTCTCGGCTGGTTCGTTGCCGGTTGAGAAATCGCGGGCCCGCTTCCAGCAGCAGCGTGTCTCCCGGCTGCAGCACAATGTCACCAATCTTTTTTCTCAGCCGCTCGCCGTTGCGGGCGACCGCGATGATCACTGCCTCATAGTTTGAACGGAACTGCCCGGCCCGAATGGTCCGGCCGACGAGCGGGCAGCTGTTTGAGACAACCGCCTCGACAAGTGTTCGCTCCGACCGCGGGCCATCGAGCTGAAAGACCTGGTCGGTTGCGGGCCGCAGGCCGCGGATCTTCTGCAGCTCCAGGACCGAATCGACCACTCCGACGAAGACCAGCCGGTCACCCGGCTCGAGCCGCTCGGTCGGTTCGACCGCCGCCCGCACGTGGCCGTCACGGTCGATTTCCATCAGGAACAGACCGTGCAGGCCGCGGAGTCCGGCCTGCTCGATCGTCCGGCCAATGAGTGGGCTGTCCGGCTCCACGAGCATTTCAAGGGAGTATTCCCGAGGGTCATCGCCGGCGCTCATGGCGGGCCGCCGGTCCTTCAGCAGCCAGCGGCTCTTGCTCGCGGTGATCAGATAGACAAAGCCGACGACCAGCAGCGGCACCCCCAGCCAGGTGATATCGAACATGCCGAGCGACTGGCCTGTCTTGTCATTGAGCAGACCACTAACAACGACGTTGGTGCTGGTGCCGATCAGGGTGCAGAGGCCGCCGAGGACGACCGCATCGTTCATCGGCATGAGGAGCTTGGAAACACTCAACTGATGCTTGCGAGCCCAGCGGCGAACGGCTGGCACCATCAGGGCGACCACGGGGGTGTTGTTCATGAACCCGGAGAGGACTGCCGGGATCGTCATCGTCCGCAGTTGGGCCTCGGCGAGCGACCGCGGCTGGCCCAGACCTCGGTCGATTAGAACGCTGAGTGCTCCGGTGCGATCGACTGCTGCCGCCACCACGAACAGGGCGGCTACTGTCAGCATGCCCTCGTTGCTCATGCCGGCCAGAGCCTCTGCGGGGGTCAGCACACCGAACGCAAGCAGCACGACCACCGCACCGATCCTCGCCCTGTCGGGAGCGCGGCGGCCCAGCAACAATGCCAGCAGGGTGGCAGCGACCACGC
>CAZKSP010000317.1:0-3612 GCA_964555385.1 uncultured Chitinophagaceae bacterium | reverse complement strand
TGAACGAGCGAGGGGGTGCCCGTGCCCTCAAGCGAGCTCCGGAAGCAAGCGAAGCCTGGAGGGCGAAGCGCAGCGAACGGGCAGTGAACGGCGGCCAAGGAAGGCCGACGTGAACGTCGAGCGAGAGGGCATGGGTACCCGCGAGCGGATGGCTTCGTTGAAACGCTGCCCTCGTGCATTCGCGTCGAACAGCAACCACCAGGCGACCGTCAGCGTCCGATCGGACCGGTGCGAAAGCCGCCGTTGATGTTGAGTACCTGCCCGGTCACGAAGCTTGCTTGCGACGAGACCAGCCAATGGATTGCCGCAGCAATGTCCTCAGGTTCGCCCCAGCGGCCAACCAGGCTTTCGCCGATGGCCCGCTCTTGCCACTCGCGGCTGGCCTGATGCCCCCAGGCCGTTCTGATCCAGCCCGGGGCCACACAGTTGACGCGGACGGTTGGTGCCAATGACTTGGCGAGGCTCTTGGTGAAGGCCATCACCGCTCCTTTGACCGTCGCGAACAGTTCGCCGCTGTCGCCGGCCATGCCCAGGTCTGCCTGATCCCAGCCGATCGTGACAATTGACCCTCCGCGGGCTGAGAGCTGCTGGCCAAAGGCCCTTCCTAACAGCAGGGTGGAGCGAATGTCGATGTCGTAAAGAAGCTGGAGCTTTTCTTCAAATGAGAGCCCTGCGCCGGCACCAGTGAGCGTGTCGGCGCCCGCCACCAGACAGGCCGCGTCAAGCGTCGGGCACTCACGCTTCACTGCTTCGACAAGCTGTTGGCAGCCATCGGGCCTTGCCAGATCGGCCAAAAAGGTGCCAGCGACTGAGCCCTGAGCCAGGCCGCTGATCTCAGCCGCCAACTCAGTCGCAGCGTTGGCGCGACGGCCGTGGATGGCAACGGCGGCCCCGGCCGCCGCCAACTCCTGCGCAACCGCCCGGCCGATGCCGCTGGTGCTGCCTGTGACCAGAATCGTCTTTCCTGTGAGATCACCCATCAATCACTCGGTGCTTCCTGCTGATGGGGCGGGCTCGGTCTTTTCCGCTGGACGCTTCACCAACAATTCGTAACAGGCGGCCTCTTCGGCATTTCGAACCAGCAGCAGGTTGCCCGCAAGGCAGAGATTGTTCCAGGTCTGACCCTCGATGGCATCCAGCCGGCCCAGCTCAGTCGGCCGCTCGGGCGTTGCCGGCACAGCCACTACCTCGCCTGACTCTGCCTGGACAAGTAGTGTTTCCCCAACCAGCAGCACCTGCCCCTGACCATAGCGGCCCCTTTTCCAGGCCCGCTTGCCGTCGGTCAGTCGCACGCATTCCAAGATCCCATCGGAGAGACCATAGGCATGCCCAGCGTGGATGGCGACATTGGTGAATTTTGTTTTCAGCAGATTTGCCTGCTGCCAGACCGGCTCGATCAGCCAACCGGCGTCGCTGTGGTTGATCGCAAAGACCGCAGCCCCGACCCCATAGCCTTTGGAAATAAACAATCGGTTGCCATCGAGTGGGTGTGGCTGCGAACAACTGGCGTCGGAATTGGAGTGACCCGGCCAGGGGAACTGCCAGACAGCTTCACCGGTGCCGGTGTCATAGGCAGCAACGTGAGCCTCGTTGACAGTCAGCACGAACTCCCGACCGGCCACACTGAAAAGTTGTGGTGAGGCGTAAGCGATCTGCTCGGTGCCGGCCAGCCAGACCCGTTCGCCGGTCGAGCGGTCATAGGCAGCCAACGAAACGAAAGCGGCGGTCGCGGGGTCGGTCGCAGCCGTGCCATCAGCAGCGGCAGCGACTCCCTGCCGCGGTCCACCCGCCGGCACGATCACCAGACTGTCGGTCACCAGCGGGGAGCCAGCCCGTCCCCAGGCCACGGCGGCGGCATGCACGGCCCGGTCAATGCCAAGATCGGCCAGCACGTCTTTTCGCCAGCGGACGGTACCTGTGGCCCCGTCGATGGCATGCAGCCAGCCGGTTGCCCCAGTGGCGTAGACCACGCCTTCACGAATAGTCGGAGTCGATCGGGGGCCCACTCCGCCCAGTACCGTTTCATGCCTGGTCGGCACGGCCACTATCCATTCCAGTTCGCCTGTCTGCAGGGAATAGCAGGTGATGGCTTCGTCATCCCCTCGCTGTTCCAGCGTGACAGCATGTTTTCCGAAGGTCGCGAAGCCACTCCAGCCGGCCCCAATCGGTTGCCGCCAAACCAGCCGCGGTGGATTGGTCTGCCAGTCGGAGACAATCGCCACGTCGGGCAGGCTCGCGTTCCCATTCGGTCCGAGAAACCGCGGAAAGTCGCCAGCCGTGGCCGTCCAAGTGCTGCCTGCCTGCGAGGTTGCCCGGGCAGCGGCTGCCGCTGACGGCAGCATGGTGTCGCGACTGGCCTGCCAGCGAAAGGCGAATTCGGGCACCAGATCGCCACTCACTCGTTCGATCCTCAGTGTGGCGAGGGCGAGGAGGATAGCTGCGGCCAGACCGCCAGACACGCCCTTCTTCAGCATGGGCGAGTGACCGCTCTCCCGCAAAAACCAGATCAGCAGGCTGACCAACCCTGAAAAGGCCAGAATCAGCGTGATGATGTTGCGAACCGCCTGATCGATGACTTGACCGGCAATCAACTCAAGCCAGCCATAGCGCACCAACGCCGTTGCGGCGGTGAGCGATGCCAGCGTGATCCAGACTCGAACTGGCGGGAAGAGCCGACGAACCGGCTGCGTAGCCCCTTCAGGGGCGGGGGGTGGAGGGGACATTGGCCGGTGAATCGAAGGAGTGAGGAAGGGAACGCCGACGCAGGGGCCGCCAGTGTCACGTGTTCTACCGGGGGCATCGGGAAGCAGGCAACAGCGGGAATCTTTGTCATAACCGGATCATCCCACCCGCCGTCGATTGCGGCGCCGGCTAGGCTACACTTGAGCGTTAAGGGTCCGGCCCTGACGTCAGCCTTTTGCTTGCTCTCCTGATACGTCCACTCAAACGCCCGTGATCGAACCAACGCCAACCATGCCCGAGCCTCCCGTGAACCGCCGGAAAGACGCCGGTCCTTCGACACTGGCGGTCCATGCCGGCGAAGACCGCGTCAAGCCTGGCTTTGCGATCACCGACCCGATCTTCGCGTCCTCGACTTACACCTTTGCCAACACGCAGGCGATCGTCGATTTTCTGGAGGAGGGGCAGACTCGAGAAGAATACGGCCGGTACGGCAATCCTGGCGAGAAGGTGGTCGAAGACAAACTCGCCGCTCTCGATGCCGGTGAGGCCAGCGTACTGTTTGCCAGCGGCATGGCCGCCTTCGTCGGATTATTAATGGCGCACGTCGACGCCGGTGATGAGATTCTATTTTTCGACGAGTGCTACCACCGTAGCCGTGAGTTCTGCCGCAAGCACCTGACCCGGTTTGGAGTCGGCTTCCGCGAGGTGCGAACCTGCGACTACGAGGCGATGGAGGCAGCGATCACGCCGCGGACCAAGTTCCTGATCAGCGAGTCACCCACCAACCCGCATCAGAGTGTTGTTGACATTGAACGGTTCGCCGAGATTGGCCGCCGTAATGGCGTGCTGACGCTGATCGATGCCACGCTCTGCACTCCCTACAACGTGCGGCCGCTTGAGGCCGGGGTCGACTTCGTGCTCCATTCGGCA
>CAZKSP010000316.1:0-3614 GCA_964555385.1 uncultured Chitinophagaceae bacterium | reverse complement strand
ACGGATTGAACACCTCATCTTCGGTGAGGAGCCGAAGCTGCAGCTGCATTACGGTGATCTGGCCGACGGCAACGGCCTGATGCGGCTGCTGCGGGAAATCCGACCGCATGAGGTCTATAACCTGGCCGCCCAGAGCCATGTCCGCGTCAGCTTCGACCAGCCCACCTACACCGCCGACGTCACCGCCGTCGGCACGCTCCGGCTGCTTGAGGCCATCCGCGATGTTCAGGACGATACCGGCGACCAGATTTGCTTCTATCAGGCGTCCAGTTCAGAGATGTTCGGCAAGGTGGTTGAAACGCCGCAAAAGGAAACCACGCCGTTCTATCCCCGCAGCCCGTACGGCGTCGCCAAGCTCTACAGCCACTGGATCACGATCAACTATCGGGAGAGCTACGGGATGCACGCCTCCTGCGGCATCCTGTTCAATCACGAGAGCCCCCGCCGAGGTGAGACTTTTGTCACCCGAAAGATCACCCGAGCTGCCACCCGAATTAAACTGGGGCTGCAGGAAAAGCTCTATCTGGGCAACTTGGATGCCAAACGAGACTGGGGTTTTGCGGGCGACTACGTCGAGGCGATGTGGCTAATGCTCCAGCAGGAACAGCCAGACGACTATGTTGTGGCAACGAATGAACTCTACTCCGTGCGTGACTTCTGCGAGAAGACCTTTGGCCAACTCGGCCTCAATTATGAGGACTATGTCGAAATCGATCCACGGTACTATCGACCCGCCGAGGTCGATCTGCTGCTAGGTGACTCAACGAAAGCCCGCACACAACTCGGCTGGAAACCCGGAACAAGTTTTGACGAACTTGTCACGATGATGGTTGAAGAGGATCTCACCCTCGCCGAACGGGAACAGTTGATTCAGAACGGATGTAAGCAGCGGCCGGTTCGGGAAGCCGCCTAGCGATCAGTCACAGCGACCGCCAGACAACCTTGCACCAGAAATAGTAACGGGTGACCTGGCAGGAAATTGCCGTACCACAGAGTCACCCGGCTGGCTCGCCGCAGCGTCTTCCATCACGATGAAGGAGTTCAGTACCCGCTATGTACCACGCCATCACCGCCTGCCGCATCTGTGGAGGCCAGCAGTTCCACGACGTAGTCGACCTCGGCGAGCAGTCACTCACCGGTGTCTTTCCGCAGACGACCGACCAGTTGGTGCCGGTGGGGCCGCTCGAACTCATCAAATGCGATGAAACCAGTGGTGGCTGCGGACTCGTCCAGTTGCGGCACTCGCATGAGCCAGGCGAAATGTATGGCGACAACTATGGCTACCGTTCCGGTCTCAACCGCTCGATGGTCAGCCACCTGGAAAGGCGGGTCCGTGAGGCCCGAGCAATCACCCAGCCGGAACCAGGAGACGTCATCCTGGACATTGGCAGCAACGACGCAACCACCCTGCGGGCCTACGGCAACGCGGGCTTCAGACTAGTAGGGATTGATCCATCAGCCGGCAAATTCCAGCGGTATTACCCTGATTGGATCAACTGCGTCCCCGACTTTTTCACCGCCGAGTCCTACCGTTCCGTCTGCGGAGACCAACAAGCGAAAATTGTCACCTCGATCTCGATGTTCTATGACCTTGAGGACCCGACCGACTTCATGCGGCAAGTTCATTCCGTTCTTGCCGATGACGGCATTTGGGTCTTCGAGCAGAGTTATCTTCCGCTCATGATTGAACGGGATGCCTATGACACGATCTGCCATGAGCATGTCAGCTATTACGCGCTCCGACAGATTGAGTGGATGGCGCGACGGGTTGGTTTTGAAATCCTCGATGTCGAACTGAACGACGTGAATGGTGGCAGTTTCTGTGTGACCGTCGCCAAGCAGGGCTGCCGGATTGCCCACAGGAGCGAGCGGGCCAACCAGCTTCTTGAAAAGGAGCAGACCGATGGTTATAGCGAATCCATGGTCTACGCTCAATTCCGTGGACGTGTCGAGCAGCACCGTGTCAGTTTGCTTCGGGCGATAAGAGACTGGCAGCGGGAGGGAAAGACGCTCTACGGCTACGGTGCTTCCACCAAAGGCAACGTTGTGCTGCAGTACTGCGGCCTTACCGCGGCCGACATCCCTATGATTGCCGAGGTGAACGAAGACAAATACGGCTGTTTCACACCCGGCACCCAAATTCCGATCAGTTCCGAGGCAGAGGTTCGCAGCCGACGACCGGACGCGATGCTAGTGCTTCCCTGGCACTTCCGAGAGTCAATCCTCGAACGGGAACAGGCCTATCTGCAGGATGGCGGCTGCCTACTCTTTCCGCTTCCAGGGGTCGACTTTGTCACTGCGGCACACCCGGCCCGTCGGGCAGCCTGATCTCACTTCCGAATACACAACGGTATGAATGTCATCACACGGCGTTTCAGAGGGTTCGAACGCCGTTATATTCGGCCGCTATTGCAGCGGCTAAAAGGCCGGCGGCAACAGAGCACCTCGACGGATCGGTCGGGAGAATACGATCGCCTCGAGGAACTTGTCGTAGGTCTGGTACGGGCGGAACTCCGTCGTCGCCGGGCGTCACCGGATCCCGATTCGACCGCATTGGATGCTGGCGTACTGGGGGCTGGCGGTGGGCCGCATGACGAACTCACCGGGCTGCTGAAGGCGTTGCTCGACACCGAACAGCCTCCAACAGCTTGACCTTCTCGGTGGATGGCCTTCGGCGGCGAAACACTTTCTCAATGGGCTGTCATCAATCGTGCTCATTCTGGCTGACATCCGCTGCCTTCAGGATCCCAACTATGCTGGACGCGGCGTCGGCTCCCACGCCCAGTTTCTGTTGCAGGCTCTACGGAAATATGGTGGGCCAAATCTGCGGATGATCGGGCTGGTCGATCCTGATATTGGCCCACTCACCTCCGACCACGCAGCACTGTGCGATGCGATCCGGCCGACCTTTCGTGCGACGGCCGCCGAACAGCCAGCGGTGTTTCTGCAACTCTCACCGATGACGCATGACACCCGGTCTTCGGCAGCGATCCTTGATCGGCCGGGCATCACTCCCGTGACCGTCATCTACGACTTCATTCCGCTGGAATTCTCGGAGCGATACCTCGCCCACCGTGATCAGCTTTACGGATACTCAGCGGCCATGCAGTGGCTCAGCAACTACGAGCGATTCATGCCCATTTCCAATCATGCGGCTCAGGAAACCAGCCGCCGCCTGGGAATCCCGACCAGTCGCTTGAATGTCACCGGGGTCGCGCTCCGACCCGCTTTCGAAGCCAGGCTAGGGCAGCCTGCAGGCTCGACGGCAAAGCCTGCTGACAGCCCCCGCATCCTTTTTGTCGGAGGGGGTGATCCCCGAAAAAACGTCGATACGGTCATTGCCGCCTTAAGCACCATCACTGCTCGGCAAACCAAAGCGGTCCTGGAGATTGTGGGAAACTATCCAAAGTCCGTTCGCCGGACGCTGCTTGCGCAAGTCCCTACCAGCAGCAGCGTGCAGTTTCATGACCGCCTTTCCGACGAACAGTTGGCCGAGCGGTATACCCAGGCAACGCTCGCGGTGGTCGCTTCGCGGGCCGAGGGCTTTTCCATGCCGGTGATCGAAGCGATGGCCTGCGGCTGTCCGGTCATTGCCTCCGACATTCCTGCCCACC
>CAZKSP010000315.1:0-3621 GCA_964555385.1 uncultured Chitinophagaceae bacterium | reverse complement strand
CCGATAGCGGACAGCCACCGGCGCATGCAGACCGATCGCTGTGAAGCCGGTCTGCCCCCGCAGCCGTGGCCAGTCGCCGGAATAGGTGCATCCCCGGGTCAACGACGTTGCCAAGGCCCCGGCTGGGTCCTCCTCCGGTTCCACCATGGCCAACCTCAGCCGGCTGCCACGCGGTTCCACGACTGCGATCGCATCAGCAGGACACAACAGCGGCGCAGCAAGGCCCCCGAGCAGCGGCCGTAGGCTGATCTGGCCTTCAGTGTCTTGGCTGACCTGTTCAGCAGAATTTTCACAGGCGAACCGGGTCCCATCATCAAGACCAACCCAGCAACCGAGTGTCGCTAGCGCTACCACGTCTCGGCTATCAAGAGCCGGCGTGTCACCAGCACCAAAGTCGATGCCAAGAATCCGGTCAAATGGAACCTCAAGCGGTGTCCTGATGGAGTTCGATTCGGCAAAGCCATCAAGCCAGAGGACCAGACCGTCACTGCGGACGGCGGTTGCCGCAGCTCGATCGCCGTTGGCCAATGTTACCCAAACGGCTGCATTCCCGATTGTGTTGATCGGTGGACCGATGCGGGAACTGCTGCGATAGCCAGCCACAGCCGCCCGTGGCAGGTCGAGTGTTCCGCACGAAACCGAATCAACTATCACGCGATCAGCCGAGAGTTCTCGCAGCCGGCCGGCCACAACACCACCGCCCCGCAGCATGACAAACGGACCGACCGGCCAGGGAGGCACGTTCGCGGTTATGACTGCTGGCGGAGCAGACACCTCTGCCGCCACCAGCCACCAACTTCCGCTGACGCTGAGCACGAGGCCCAAGCACAACGGTGGAAGCCAGTTCAACTCGCCGTGTCGCGTCATGGACCAGACTCCCCGTGCATCTCACCCTCGGCGGCAACGATCGGCAACAGGCCGGCAGGCGTCTGCAACACCGACACCGCCGCAGCTGTGCCGTATTCTCGACAGGAGGGATCGGCCCACGAACCGTCGGGCTGCTGCTCGGCCAGCAGCAGCGAGGCAGCTCTGTTGAACCAGGCATCCCAGGTGGCAGTGTCGCCAGTTGCCAGTCGCTGCTGCCAGCGGGCGGATGCCGTAGCGGCGAGGCCGTACATCCGATACCCGTCGTTGGACTCCTGGTCGAAGGGCTGTCGATCGAGCCAGGCAAAACCACGATCGATCACGGCTCCACGCACCCCGGCAAGTTGCAACGCGAACAGAGCTGCTGCCGATCGCGGGACGGCACTGGGGCCAGGATCTGCCAGATAGCGAAAGCCGCCGTCATCGTTCTGCAACCGACCAACAAAGCCCATGGCCCGTTCGGCCAGACGCTGATCGACGTCGATATCAGCGACCGCCAAGGCCCGGATCGCCACCAGCACGGCCGCAGTCACCGAAACGTCTCCGTCCTGCGACAACGGCTGGTATCGCCAGCCACCGCTGGCAGCCTGCGATCGCTCGATCAGGCCTGCAGCAGCGACCAGCTTCGGCCGCAGCCCGCCTGCTGTCTGTTCACCAAGACACTCGGCCAACGCCAGGGTGGCGAAGGCGTGTCCATACATCGGCCCATGAGCCGCCGCCTCATTGCCAGCAATCAGCCCGTCAGGACGGCAGCATGCCAGCAGAAAATCGACTGCCCTGCCCGCGGCCACGGCATGGGGGCCAGTGTTCGGCGTGCTGCCTGACCCGAGCAGGGCCAACAGACCCTGGGCCGTGACCGCAGCACTCCCACGAAACCCTTCTGAACCCCATGAACCATCCTCTTGCTGAGACGCCACCAACCAGTCGAGGCCGCGGTGGCTAGCAGCCTCAATTTGTTCGGTAGTCACCGCCTGCTCTCCAGCGGCAGGCAGCTCGTCACCCCTGACGGTGGAGGCCACCATCAGGCCGGTCACCGCCAGTGAAAGGAGCAACTGAACAGGTCGAGTCTCGTTCATGGGCCGGTCTGTTCTGAGGGAAACATCTGCTCCATTGACGGTGTCAGCAGTTGCTCAAGATAGTCATTGAAGGCGGTGGCCGTGGCTGGCGACAGGGTGTGATCAATGGCGGTGCGCCCCACGGCCGGTCGTGCCGGTGAGGCAAGCCGCCACCTGCGGCCGGCCACCCCACGATCGACTGGGCCGTCTGCCGTCCCCGGCATCGAGGTCGCCTGACCATTGGCAGAGCCCTCTCCTTCGCTCAGACCGGCTGAAGCTGCCCCTCCAGTCACCGCCACAGGTCCTCTGTCACCCGCTGCCACCGGCGGCAGCGCACCGGTCCCTTGCCTAGCAGCACCTCCCTGGGCTTCCCTCCGATCCTGCAGTTCCCGATCAAGTTCGCGTGAAACGGCTGTCAGCTCCACCACCGTCTGGATGAGTGAATCAGGCATCACTCCAACACCAAGGCTGACCGATTTAGGAATGTCGAGGCCAAGCGACACGACTGTCCCAGCCAGTTTGCGGCCCGCATGGGTAGCCCCCTCAGTCGCCAGCGCAAGCCGGTTTGTCCCAATCTGTTCAGGCAGGACGGCAAGCTGTTGCGGCAACGCCGCATCGAGGCCAGCATCCAGCAGCAGTGCCATCATGGCGGCCATCGAGCCGGTCAGCCGCTGCTGCGTCGCAGCCAGCGTGCTCAGTTGCCGTTGGGCCGCAGGCAAGAGTTCTTCTGGAAGCAGACCAGGTTGCCGTGCCAACAGCCGAGCCAACTGGTCGGTGAGCTGCTGCTGGGCCGCACTGGCCACTGCAAGTCCCTCTGCTGCCTGTCCCGCCGCTGCGAGCTGCCTCAGTCCCGCCACCCGGTCGACCAGCGTTGCCCGCGACGCCAACATTGGCAGTCGGGCAGCAGCTCTGCGGATCATGCCGGCTTCGGCAGCTGCCGGCAACCGCTCGGCCAACTGCCGGACCTCATCCACAACACGCATCAGTGACAAGTCAAACGAGTTGTTCTCTGCCACCCGGCTGCTGACTGTCAGGCGAGCAATCAGCTGGCGGGTGGCCGCCACAATTTCGGTCGAGGTCAGGAGCGTTGAGGTTTGCGTCAGGGGCAGTGGTGACGTTGCCGTCACCGGCCAGCCACCCACTGCCGGCGGCAGCTGCCGGAGCAGGGCCGTCCGCCAATCCGACGGACGGCTCCCAGCAGAAAGATACAGGCTCGCCCCTGCTACGAGCCCAAGCAGCAACATGATCAAGCCGGCAATCGGCCAGTTTTCGCGACCTAGTTCAACAGCAGCCTGGTCCGCCCGCTTTACCGCGAGCGCGGCAAAGTCAGCTGCCAAAGAATCCACGTTTTCATCTGATTGCCCCGCAGCATCGAGGAATCCCACGGCTGCCGAGATGGGAGAACCGCCCAGCGCCTGTTCCCAGCGACTGGCGATAGCCAACCGTGTCGGCCACCAGCTCACCCCCGCCCGCTGGCCGTGCTGACGACCAGTCAAACGCCAGGCCGACCAGACCACAACGCCAATCGTCACAATCCAGACAACACAGCCCCCCAGCCAAAGGCGGCCGGGGCGCAGCCAGTAGTCGAGGCCAGCCGCCACCGTGGCCGCACCAGCTGCCGTGCAAAAGCCAATCCCACCAAACAGCAGCAGCCGATCGATTCCCATCCGCCAGATCGTCCGATCAAGACGGTGGGCCAGTC
>CAZKSP010000314.1:0-3630 GCA_964555385.1 uncultured Chitinophagaceae bacterium | reverse complement strand
GAGTGAGTGGAGGGCAGGATGCCCGGAGCGAATGTCCAGCGAGATGGCATGGGCCCGCCCCGACGCTTCACCAACGACCCACCAAAATCACCGCAAAAGTTCTTTCGGCAACCGCAGCCCAGAGCGTTGGCCGCTACCAGCGGGCCTCCACCCCCATGCCCCCCTGGTCACCAATGGGCAGCGGCACCACCCGTACCTCCATGCCGGCAAAGTGATGCTCGGTACGGCTGACCGCCAGCGAGCTTGCCCAGGCAAGGTACCAGCCGAGGAAGATCTGTGAGGGGTAATGGGCGTCGTCCGTCATCCGGGAAAAGCCGACAAAGGTCGAGCAGACATAGAGCGTGCCCTTGGCCAGTGGGCTTTCCACCATGTCAGCCGCTGCCAAGAAAGGAATGGCCCCGACAAAGGCATGGCCGCTGACGCCGTTGTAATCCTGAAACGGCTTCCAATAGCTGCCGGCACTCGTTTCACCCGGTCGCGAGGCTCCGGTGGCCCACTGCAACACATAGAGCGGCGGGGCTCCGACCACAAACATTCGCAGGCTGCGGGAGCCCCAGCCGCCAAGCGCATCGCCCACCGGCCGGCCTTCAAACACCAGCCCGGTGGCAGCAGCGGCAGCATAAATGGGCAGCGTGTAGCGGCCCTCGCCAATGTCCTTACAGCCGGAGAAGAAGGTGCCCAACTCTGTCGGTTGCACCCCGGTCTGCCAGGCGTTCTGCATGGTGGTGTCAAAGCCGGTATTGGCCATCAGGGCACCGGCGCCGAAGGCGGCCGTCAGGCAGACCAGTCGGTCGCACTGATAGAAATTCTTGTAGTCCCGCAAGACCTTGTGGCCGGCCCGCGAAAGCCGGGGGAACCGGCTGTCGGCCCAGGGGACAGCGGGACGGGACGGTGTCAGCAGTTCGGGCGGTGGCGGCAGGGCATAGATCGGCTCAGCATCGGGCGAAAGCCGGGCGGCCAGCATAGTCGTCACGTCGGCTGTGGACTCGCCTTGCATCTCTGTCTGCCAGCCTCCGGTTAGGCTCACACGGTCGTGTGAAAGGCTGGCATCGAGATCGTCTAGTGACTGGGTTTCGACAAACGCGTCAATCCAGGCTCCGCCTGCTGCAGGCATCAACTGCACCACTACCCGTTGCCGCAGGGGTGGCCAGGCCGATCCCGCCGGCAGACCGGTTTGACTTGCAGGAGCCGGTGGCTCAACCCAAGCCGATTCGATTCGGCCCGCTCGGGGCGGGATCGCCGAGAAGTCAGGGGGCACCGTCCGTACCACGGGCCAGTCTGCGGCAATTGTGCGGAGCGTCCGCTCCCAGAGTTTGACGCCGTTTGCGGACGGCAGAAACATTCCATCGGAACCGGCTGGAACGCTTTGCTGCCCCTCAGGCATAGGCAGCTGATCGGCCGAGGCCCCAGCCATCAGCATGCAGGCCAAAAGCCCGGCGACAATGGCGGAATAAGGGCGGGTAATTCGCAACAGCGGAACGGCGTCAGGGGTCGCGGGGGTCAGTTCGAGCATCGCGACGGACTCTCCCAAGCCCCTCCCTGCCAATCAAGATTGGTTTCCCCCGCATGTTTTTGCCCCTGCTCGGCCTATCACCCGCTTTCATTTCTGAAATGCTATCCTGCCTATTTCCGCAGAGGATCGGAGGCCCAAGGAGCGGATGACGGCAATGCAGGCAGACGAGGTAACTGACACGCCCCCGTCGCCCATTGCGGGTAGCATCACCGCCGCCATCCGCGACACCCTCCAGACCTGGTGGGGCTTTGACACCCTCCGGCCGCTGCAAACCGAGGCAATCACCGCCGCAGTCGACGGCCGTGATTCGCTGGTCGTCCTGCCCACCGGCGGCGGCAAAAGCCTCTGTTATCAGCTGCCGCCGCTGCTGAGCGAGACCACCGATGTTGTTGTCTCACCCCTCGTTTCGCTGATGAAGGATCAGGTTGATGCCCTGGAAGCAATCGGCTATCCCGCAGCAGCCATCCATGGCGGGCTGTCGCTGCTTGAGCGGCGGAAAATCTACGACCGGCTGCGGGCGGGCGAACTCCGGCTGCTGTTCACCGCCCCTGAGCGGCTTTTTGGCTCCGGGCTGCTCGATACGCTAACCACGGTAGGCGTTCGGCGGTTTGCCATCGATGAGGCCCACTGCATCAGCCAGTGGGGACATGACTTCAGACCTGAATACCGGCAACTGGCGACCCTTCGGGAGCGATTTCCGCAGGCGAGCATGCACGCCTTCACCGCCACGGCGACGCCGCGAGTACGGGAAGATATCGCCAGCCAACTCACACTGCGAAATCCGGAAACCCTAGTTGGCGTCTTTGACCGGCCGAACCTCACCTACAGGGTGGTGCCGCGGACAGACAAGACCAGGCAGACACTCGAGGTGCTTGGCCGGCATGCCGGCGAGGCGTCGATCATCTATTGCATCTCCCGCCGGGAAACCGAAGAGCTGGCAGCCAAGCTCACTGCTGCCGGACTACTGGCCCACCCTTACCATGCTGGCCTCGAGTCCGCCCAGCGACACCGGACCCAAGAGGCCTTTGCAAAGGAGACCATCGATGTTGTCGTCGCCACCGTTGCCTTTGGCATGGGGATTGATCGGTCGAACGTCCGGCTGGTGCTGCACACTGCCCTCCCCAAAAGCCTGGAGGCCTATCAGCAGGAGACCGGCCGGGCGGGCCGTGACGGCTTGGCTGCTGAATGCGTGCTGCTCTATTCATCAGCCGATGTCTTCAGCTGGGAATCGCTGATCCGTCGGGGCAGCGATTCCTCGGAACTCGACGAGGAGCAGACCGAGCGGTTCATTGCCGGACAGCTGGAGCATCTCCACCAGATGCGGCGGTACGCCCAGGCTGCCCGCTGCCGACATGCGGCACTTTCGGAATACTTCGGCCAGACCTATGAGGCGTCGAACTGCGGCGGCTGCGATGTCTGTCTGGGTGAAACGCAGAACTTACCCGACAGCCATGTGACGGCCCAGAAGATCATCTCCTGTGTGGCTCGCCTTGGTGAGCGATTTGGGGTCCGGCATGTCAGCGAGGTGCTGCGGGGCGCGAAGACTGCAGCCATCCAGCGGCACGGGCATGAGCGGTTGTCGACGTATGGCCTGCTGGCTGAGCTTGATCAGCGGACCTGTGAGAACCTCGTGCATCAACTGCTCGATCAGGACTATCTCTCACGCAGTAGTGGTGACCGGCCAGTTGTGACCCTCAACGCCCGGTCATGGGAGGTGCTCCGCGACCAACGCGAGGTGGTGTTATTAGAGCCACGGCTGAAACAGGCAACCCGCTCCCGTAGCGAGGCTGATGATTGGGAGGGCGTCGCTCGCAACCTGTTTGAACGGCTACGGCAATGGCGACGGCGGGTGGCAGACAGCCGGGGCAAACCGGCCTGGACGATTCTTGACGACAAGGCCTTGCGGTCGATTGCCCGCGACCAGCCCGACTCTCCGGCCGCGCTACTCCGCTGCAAGGGAATCGGGGAAAAGCGGCTGGCCGATCACGGAGCGGCGATCCTTGAGATCATCCGCAGCGGCAAGTAACGGGTAGCCCGCGTCAAACGCACTGCCGGTCCAGTCGCACCTGGTTTCACGAAAAGCACCCACATCGTGTGGGTCTTTTCTTGGCGGGCCT
>CAZKSP010000313.1:0-3647 GCA_964555385.1 uncultured Chitinophagaceae bacterium | reverse complement strand
ATCGTGGTCACGAAAGTCTTCAAAATCTCTCTTCACCCCGGCAGAGTTAATCGTGCCAGGAAGCGCCGGGCGGGCCATTTCAGCCGTGGCAACCACATCTCCTGCAGCTACACGATTACCATCGCGGACCGAAACGAACGCATCGAAGCGTGACCGAACCGCAGCGCTGGCGCCGTCGAGCAACTCCGGGATTCTTCCCTCATCAAAGAACTGCCTTCGGGCTGCCTCGGCTCGAATCAATTGACGAACTGGTGTCACGGCAACCGCAGCACGTGGATCCAAAGCCAGCAGAGCATCGAGTTGCTTGTCGGCTCGCTCAAGTTCACCTGCTATCACAAGCAACTCTGCGAGAAACCAACGATGCTCGAGTCCCTTGGGCGTTGCCTTCACGATGTCTGTCGTGGCTGCAATCGCCTCAGTAAGTTTACCCTGCCTCAACATATCGCTTGGTGTCGTCACGTCCGATTCCCTCTTAAGCTTGCATTAGGTTCAGCTGAAAGTTCAGTCCGAGTATAGCAACATCTTCTGCTCTGACTTTTTGATCGAGCGTTTTCACGGCCTCTGTGAATCAATCGCCCGAACAGTCGAAACGAGTCTGAGAGTTGACTCGATTCGATCAATCTGGAAGTGCGGCTGCAGCCGCATAATGATTCGATAGTTGCCAGCAGACCCGGGATCCTCTTGGACTTCGATTTCAGCTGCCCGAAGCGGCATGCGAGCTCTGGCCTCAGCCGAAGCGTGATCGTCAGGTGTGACGTAGTGATGAACCCAATCACTGAGATAACGCTCAAGCGTTGCCGCGTCGGAAAACCCCCCGAGCTTATCCCGCATAATGACTTTCAGGTACTGAGCAAATCTGGAGACGCACAGAACATATTGCAACATCGATGAAAGTCGGTCATTGGCTGTCGCTGATGAAGTGTCAAACTTCTTCGGCTGATGGAGTGACATGTTCGAGTGAAAAACAGCACGGCCATCACGACCAGTTGCACAAAGCGGAATGAGCCCAATTTCCTCAATTTCAGCCTGCAGACTCTCCGGAACAAATGTTTCTGTTGGCCCTCGAAAAACCGAAACGTTATCACCCTCCGGAAATGTGTCGACGGGCAACCCAACGGGCTCCCCCCCCTCCTGCATCCCACGGGAGCCACCACGTATATCGGCGAACCAACCAGATCGACCAAATTCCCGCACGATGACACCAGCGAGCGGCCAGACTCCACTCATCCAGAGTCGCCCAGAACCATCTGCTTGTTCCGTGCATTCAACGTAGCGAAAGGAACGCTGCGACCAGGACTGTTCCGGGGCTGCGAGGGCCTCAGGGCGTCCAATCCAGCCGTCAAATCCCAGTCGAGCCAGCACTCGCGGGAGTGGGAAGCCAAGAAATCTTGACTCGTCACGCTCCCGAAGTGAACGCCACTTTGCGTAGTCAGGACTCGCCTGAATTGTCCTTAATGAGGGCAGTGATTCGAAACGCTCGAAGTTCTCAGCACCAAGAAGCTGAGGAGACGGGGCTGCCAACAGCGGCGCAAAAGCTGCCATTGCTGTTTCTGAAATGCCTGACAGCAGGCTTACGTCTTCAGGATGGTTACTGAACTCGTGATCCGTGACAAGTAGCCCGTACGGCGTTCCTCCAGCTGTCCCAAATTCATCCTCATAGACCTTTCGCCAAAGATTCGAACGGTCGAACTCGACAGCCGCTTCCTGATCGCGGCGTAGCTCTTTTTTTTTGATCGACAGAACACGGACGACGATCCGCTGCTGATTTCCAGACTTCCGCCCCGAGTCAATGTTTGCTTCCTCAGCCTGCCCAACGAGCCAACCCAATCCGCGCCAAGTTGACTCTAGACGTTGGAAAGGCGGAGCGTGAAGCACCGCGTCGAGCTGCGTAGAAATGAGGGCATCGATCGCCGCGACATCTTGCCCTAGCAGCCTTACTAACCCATTACGGGATGGTTGTTCGCCTGGCCTGACCCGTAAGGCCGCCCACTCACGGAGCGTTGTGGCCAAATCACATTCGGCAAGCCCTGATACTTTACCGCGGCTTTCACTAGCCACAGCAGACGAGGATGTCCGCTCAGCCAAGGCAAGCAACGTAGGGGGCAGAAAAAAAGCCGCCGTTCCGGACTCTAAATCCTCATCAAATGCTTGCTGATTTACGACAGACCCCAGTGTTGAGGTTTTTAATATTTCTTGATCCATCTGACTGATACTGCACGAGCCCGGGAACGAGGTCAACCAACTCTTTGATCAGTTACCAAAAATCCCGTCGCATACATGCAACAGCTGACTATCAATTCTCAACCACCTTTGGCTGGAATTTTCGCGACCATTCGCAAACTCGAAGTGAGCTCCTCAAGTTGCAACCAAGGCCGAAGCCAAGCCACAGCATTATAACTGCCGGGCGACCCGGGAATTTCCTCCACCTTTATTTCAGCCTCAGCAAGCGGATAGCGAGCTTTCACTTCATCAGATGGGTGCGGATCTGTCGAGACGTAATTCGAAATCCACCGCTTCAGCCAATCTTCACAATCCTGCCGTTCCATGAAGGAACCGATTTTGTCACGAGCAATCACCTTAAGAAAATGCGCGATGCGAGACGATGCCATGATGTACGGGAGCCTCGCAGAGATAGCCGCATTCGCGGTGGCCTCCGGACGATCATACTTCTTGGGCTTCTGCGTCGTCTGGGCGCCGAAGAAGACGGCGTAATCCGTGTTTTTATAATGACACAGCGGAAGAAAACCGAGCTTCGAAAGTTCTGCTTCACGTCTGTCGGTGATCGCAATTTCGGTTGGACACTTCATCGCCTGATCACCATCATCTGCTGTGAAGATGTGTGCCGGAAGCCCCTCAACTTTGCCACCGTTCTCGGCTCCGCGAATCGCCGTGCACCAGCCAAACTTCGCGTAAGCCGCCGTCATTTGCGTTCCGAGAACGTAGGATGAATTCATCCAGGTGTAGTTCTCGTGCGGCACGGGCTTGGAATTTCCCTTTTCATCAAGTTCGACCTCCTCAAAATCGAACTCTTCTACGACCTTCGTGTTCTTGCCATAGGGCAATCGAGACAGCGCCCGCGGCATGGTCAACACGGCGAAACGAGAGTCGTCTGAATCACGAAAACTCCGCCACTTGGCATACGACTCATCAAGGAATATTTTTTCGAGATCACGTGGCTTGGACAGTTCCGTATAACTATCCATGCCCAGCAACTGCGGGTCCGCTGCCGACAGGAACGGCGCAAAACCCGCGGCCGAGACCTGAGACATCTTTGAAAGCATGTCGATGTCCTCAGGATGATTTGTGAATTCGTAGTCACCAATCAGTGCACCGTAAGGCTCACCCCCCGGCGAGCCGAACTCTGCCTCATAAATCTTTTTAAAGATCTGGCTCTGGTCGAACTCGACAGCCTTATCAAGATCTTTGAAGAGCTCTCGTTTCCCAATATTCATCACCCGAATCTTCAGCTGTGAGCCTGTTTCCGAGTTCATTATCAGGTGATGCAGGCCGCGCCACGAACCTTCGAGTTTCTGCAGATCGGCATTATGCAGCACTGCCGCCAGCTGGGTAGACATAGCCGCATCAATGGCCGCAATCGCATTGCTGATTGTTTTGCTGATATTTTTGTCGAACTTTACAGTGCCCTG
>CAZKSP010000312.1:0-3654 GCA_964555385.1 uncultured Chitinophagaceae bacterium | reverse complement strand
GATTCTACGGTTTCGCATGGCCTGCCGAAAGACGATCTCCTGAAGGGGCTCGGCAGCCCCAATGGGCTTAGCTATTCAGATGCCCAAATGGACTGCTGCTGTGGAGATGTTGGCAGAAGCACCTGATTGACTCGAAAAAGAACGAGGCCTATCGTTTGCTGGTGCGAAAAATCGATTCTTGAGATCGCACTGGCCAAAAGCGCTTGGCTCGGTGCGGCGTTCACTGATCTGGCGAGCTTGTTCAAACCGTTCCCTGCCTTCCGCGATGACCGCAGGAACAACGGGTTCCCCGCGTTGGCAAACGGTCAATCATTTTTTGCAGCTCGGTTTTAGGTCCACTGTGCTGTCGAGGGATCAGAGCATGACGTCCGTCTTACCAGGGTGCCAATTCGCCAGTGACAATACGGCCGGTTACTGTCCTGCCGCGTGGCGAGCCCTTGAGGAAGCAAACTCAGGCTGCGTGTCAAGCTACGGTGATGACCAGTGGACCAAACAGGCCTGCGAACGCATTCGAGAGATTTTTGAATTTGATGCGGAAGTATTCTTCGTTTTCAACGGGACTGCAGCAAATTCACTTGCCCTCGCCACGCTATGTCAGTCATACCACTCCATTCTCTGCCATGAAAAAGCACACGTCGAAACTGACGAGTGTGGTGCCCCAGAGTTTTTTTCGAATGGCACGAAGGTTCTGCTGCTCATGGGTGAAAGAGGCAAGATTCATCCCGAATCGGTGGAAACAACAGTCGTTCGACGTCAGGATATTCACTTTCCAAAGCCCCGAGCAGTAAGTGTAACCCAGGCGACCGAACTCTCCACGGTCTACACAGTGGCTGAACTTGCCGCGTTAGGCGAAGTCTGTGCCCGCCATAATCTGCGACTGCATATGGATGGGGCCCGGTTTGCCAACGCAGTTGCCTGCCTTGGTGTTCCACCGCGTGCTATCACATGGGAAGTCGGCGTCGATGTCCTCTGCTTCGGGGGGACAAAAAACGGCATGGGTATGGGTGAAGCAATTATCTTTTTCCGGGCTGAACTCGCTCAGGAATTCGCTTGGAGGTGTAAACAAGCGGGCCAGCTTGCATCCAAAATGCGGTGCCTCTCCGCGCCATGGGTAGGCCTCCTTGAGAATGACATCTGGCTTCAAAATGCGAACCGGGCCAATGCCGCAGCGGCCCGGCTCGAAGCAGGCTTAGCAGCTGTACCCAATGTTGAAATTCTTGGAAAACGTGAAGCCAATGCCGTCTTTGTGAGGCTTACTCCAGCCCATGCAGCGGCCCTCAGGCAAATGGGCTGGACGTTTTATGATTTCATCGGGCTTGGTGGATATCGTCTGATGTGTTCATGGACGACAACCGACGCTGAAGTCGATGCATTCGTGAAAGATGCCCATGCCACAGCGGCGACGGCTCACTCATAGACCATCGAAACGGTGAAGCCGAGTGCTAAGACGGCGGGTGCGTTAGAAACCAGGGGTTATTTTTGTGCACCGCCTGCATCGGCTTGTGATCACCGACCTTGCCCTGTTCGCTATGGCAGGGCTGCAATCACTTTGGTGATCGTCTCTGGATCGGATCGGGCATTCACCGTTGCATCCTTGTGCACGACCTTGCCACTACGGTCAATCACGAACGTCCAGCGACGGGCTGTTGCATTCCGCACAAGTGTCACTTCTTTGTTGTCGATTGACTTGACAACGGTCTTTTCGCCGAGAGATACCGGTACGCCAAAGGCTGTTGCAACGCTGCCGTCACCATCAGCCAAAAGGGTGAAATTCAGGCCGTGAGCCTTTTTGAAAAGCTGATGGTTTTCGACTGAGTCACCACTCACACCAACTACCTCGACGCCCGATGCAGTCAGTGTCTCTATGCGGTCCCGATAGCCGCAGGCCTGTGCTGTGCAGCCTCCCGTCATATCGGCTGGATAGAAGTAGACAACAAGAACCCGCTTCCCGATATGATCGGAAGACTTCCAGAGTTTTCCTGTGTCATCCGATGCCTCAAATGTTGGCGCTGGCTGACCGACCTCAATGGCCGAGGCAGGAAGGCAGAAGGAAAAAAGGCTAAGGCTGAGAAATAAACTTCGGGTCATCGTGGTCGACTCCGGGGTGATACGCCGAGGATTTTCTGAAACAGGTTCTTTTTGTTGTACGTTCGGGATCAGGGAGTATCCAGAGTATGAGTATCGAGCCGCAGTCCAGTGAAAAACTATCCGCCGTCCCCGGCCGCTGGTGGCGGAGCGACGACGTTTGGGCCATGGTGATGGCGGCAGTGTTGCTGGCCATGACGTGGTTTTGTCTGCAGCCAGCGAGGATGGGGCAGGTGCTGGATGGAGCGGCAGCAGCTAGTACTTATGAAAACCTCCTGACGCCCTGGGTTGCCAAGCCGGGAGGGTGGACAGCCGACCCGCTTAAGGCGTTTGCCGGCACAACGCAAGATGGTGGTCCCACGAAGGGTTTGGCGGTGGCCGCGACAGCTGCCGGCTGCCTGGTGGTCTTTGTGCTGGCTTTGGCTGGAACCGGTGTGCCCATCCGGAAGAGCCTGCCAGGTGTCGCGATGGTGACGTTACTGGCGGTGCTGGCCTGGCTGGCGAGCACCCAGGCCACGATCAAAAGTCTTCAGCTGTCCTATGTGCTTTGGGCTTTTGTCGGCGGGCTGTTCATCAGCAATGTCATCGGTGTGCCAGGCTGGCTGAAGCCGGGGCTGCGGGGTGAACTGTTCATCAAGACGGGCCTCGTGCTGATGGGGGCAGGGCTGCTCTTCGGCACGCTGATGAAGCTTGGGCCACCCGGCATCCTCGTCTCTTGGATCACGACACCGATCGTGCTGATCACCACCTATCAGTTCGGCCAGCGGGTGCTGGGCATTAAGTCAAAGACACTCAATCTGGTGCTCTCAGCCGACATGAGTGTCTGTGGAGTTTCGGCTGCCGTGGCCACAGCTGCCGCCTGCAAGGCGAAGAAAGAGGAACTCTCGATTGCTGTGGGTATCTCGCTGGCTTTCACCGTCGTGATGATGTTCACCCTGCCGGCAGTCTGTAATGCCCTTGGACTTGATCAGGTGCTTGCCGGTGCCTGGATCGGTGGCACGGTTGACTCCACTGGCGCGGTCGTGGCGGCCGGAGAACTGGTGGGCCCGGTTGCCCGCGACGTTGCAGCCTCAGTGAAGCTGATTCAAAATGTGATGATCGGATTTATCTCTCTGGGTGTGGCCGCCTGGTGGGCCCGGTCGGGAGATGGTGAGTCAGGTGCCGTGCCGACCAGCTTTGGCGGCCTCCTTGCTGAAATTTGGAAGCGGCTTCCCAAGTTCATTCTCGGCTTCGTGGGAGCTTCGGCCTTGTTCACGCTGTTGGCCTCTATTGGTCCGTCGGCACAACAGGAGGGCGTGACCGCCATGCTCAAAGGCCCCGTCAAGACGATGCAGTCGTGGTGTTTCTGCCTCGCGTTTGTGAGCATCGGCCTTGAGACTGACATCCGCCGTCTGGCTGCTGTGATGGGATCGGCCAAGCCGGTGCTGCTCTACCTGTGCGGCCAGGCATTCAACCTGCTGCTGACCTTTACCATGGCCTATCTCGCCTTCCGGGTGGTTTTCCCGGAGGTGGCCAGCCGGCTGGCGGGGGGAGGGTGAGGTTTGTCTACGACATCCGGTAACGCCGGGG
>CAZKSP010000311.1:0-3660 GCA_964555385.1 uncultured Chitinophagaceae bacterium | reverse complement strand
CGGTGGGACCGTGACCGGCTGCACCGGAACCGGCGGCCCACTCCCGGCAGAGCGTCTCGCCAGTTCTGCCCGGCTGACCACCGACTCGGCCGGCACGCTGCCCGCCGGCACCATTGCCAGATCGACTACGCGTTCGTCACGAATCTCCCAGGGCCAGAGATTTTCTGTGACAAAGTCGAGCGGAAAGACCTCGTACCACGGAATGGGAAACGGCTGCCGAACTGTCAGCGTTTCAAACCCGTCCTTCACGAGCCTGATCTTACGGGTGCCGTAATAAACAAAATCAGTCGATACGGGTGTGGTGCCAATCTGATAGTCGTCAACATAGACAAGGGCACCGGGAGGATTGCTGCGGATCGTCATCCGGCGTTGGACACAGCCGAGAGAAGTGGCCGCGATCAGCACCCCCAGGCTCATTGCCAGAAACACACCACCTCGAGAATGCCGGTGATTTCCCACGGCGGCAGAACCGCCGAAAGGCCTAGGCCGCGAGCAGGTTGGACATCGGACCGTCATGTTGGGAAAACTACCGAGTGCGGCGTCACCATCACCAGAGCAACCTGTGAAACGATGTCTGAAATTGCCTTTTTCAACCGAGGCGTCCTTATCCCAATCCTGCTACATTACTCAACTTGCCGGCTGTTCTGCTGGTCGATTGAGGTGGACTGCAGAGGAATGAGTAATACCGGACGAGGCAACTAGTGGGAAAAGGAAACACCCTTCACTATCACGAGCGATCTGATGTCGGCCGGAAGCGGTCGAACAATCAGGACTCAGCCGCCGTGGTCGCGGTCCAGTCAGCCGCGGAGTTTCGCAACCGAGGCTGGCTGCTGATGGTCGCTGATGGCATGGGGGCTCATCTCGGCGGCGAGGAAGCCAGCAGAATCGCTGCTACCCGGGTTCCAGAACTCTATGCAGTCTCGGACCCTCAACGGTCACCGCCGCTGGCACTCCGCAGAAGCCTGCAGCAGGCCAACCGAGAAATTTACCGTCAAGGAGAACAGGACCCGGCGTTCCGAGGCATGGGAACAACCTGCTCGGTACTCGTGCTGCTGCCCCGAGGCGCATTGGTTGGCCATGTGGGCGACAGTCGCATCTACCGCATTCGCAGCGGCCGTATCGAACAGCTTTCCCGCGACCACTCATTGGCGTGGGAAATTGCTGCGGCTTCCGGTCCGAAGGCCGACGACGGCCCAGCTGGCGTTCCCAAGAACATCATCACGCGTTCAATGGGCCCACACGATGATCTTGAAATCGACCTTGAGGGCCCATTTCCGATTGAACTGGGAGACCAGTTCCTCCTCTGCAGCGACGGGCTCTCAGGATGCCTTCGGGATGAAGAAATCGCGATACTGGTCGCAGCTCTCACGCCCGAGGCAGCCACCGCCGCCCTCGTCGGCCTCGCGTTAATCCGCGGTGCTCCAGACAACACGACCGTTATCGTAGCCACGACGGGCCCTGAGGAGGTCTCTCACTATTCTCGCCGCGACGGCGCCTGGCCACTTGAGGATGATGGGAGTTCTGCAGCAGCACGAAACCGCCCATGGATTCTGCTGGGCATCGCCGCAGCCTGCCTTTTCGTCGCACTTCTCATTAACCCCTGGAGCGATCTGGTCAAAGATGGCTCTTCGCAGGTTCAGTTGCTTTCCAAAATCGGTAGCCTCGTCTCTGTCGGCCTTGCCCTCGGCTGCCTCGCTGGCTCATTTATTGGCCTGATGATGCCGCCGGACAGGCGAGCACGCGTCCTTGCACCGGGCAAGCAACTCGGCAAGGGACCGTATCGGACATACGACGCCACACCCACTGCCGAGCAGTTCTCTGGCATTCTCACTTCGCTTGCGGAAGCAGCCGATGAGGTAAACCTGGCCGGGCATGTGGATGCCGACCGCCTTCAGGCTGTGGCGGGTCGCTGCCGCGATCTGGTCATGGCCGGCGACTTTGCTTCGGCGACCCGGGAGGCCGCCGAAGGCTTTAAGATTTTCACCGCATTTATCGAGTCCGACCGCGGCGAGGACACCGATGCCGAACCGAACCCACCTGAGACCTCCTAACGGTCTGTGGCATGCAATCAGGCCAGCGATGGAGTGCGGCCCATGAAAATCATGACCCGTTACGTTCTGTCGGAGATGCTCCAGGTGTTCCTGGTGGCACTGACGGCATTGACGCTTTTCATGCTGGTCATCGGTCTTGCCAAAGAAGCCCAGCAGCAGGGCCTCGGCTTGCTTCAAATCATGGCCATGGTGCCATATGTCCTACCCGACGCCATGCGATTTGCGGTGCCCGGAACGATGCTGTTCGCAGTCGCCAGTGTCTTTGGACGACTCTCGAGCAGCAACGAGATTGTCGCGCTCAAGGCGGCCGGCGTTACCCCGCTCGCAGTCATCTGGCCAGTAGCCGGACTGGCCATCGCGGTGAGCTTCGCTTGCGTCTGGCTCAACGACATCGCCGTTTCCTGGGGACGAGACGGCGTCCGCGATGTCGTCGTCCGCAGCCTTGAGGAGATCATCTACAGCCGCCTGCAACAGCAGCGGTCCTACAGCACGCCGCAATTGGCGATCAATGTCAAGGGAGTCGAGGACCGCCGACTGATTCGTCCAACGATGTCTTTCCAACCCGCTGACGGCAGCCCCGCTGTCACACTCTCCGCGATGGAAGCCACGCTCAAGACCGATGCCAAGGCGGGCAGCCTGACAGCGATCTGCCGCAACGGCACGGTTCGGGTTGGTGATGTTGAAGTTGCCTTCCCCGATACCATTGAACGGGTGATCCCACTTGATGTGATCAACAAGCGGAGCCTCAGTGAACGCAGTCCCTCCGAGATCGCAATGGCCGATTTCCCGGCGGCCCGTGCCGAACATCAGGCCGATATCGACCGCCTTGAGCAGCAGATTGCCGGCCGGCTGGCGACAGCACTTCTGACCGGGCAACTGCCACTGACAACGCCCCCTCACTCCGCCACTGAACGGTCCAGAATCGAATGGAATCAAAGCCGGCTCAACCGGATCGCGATGGAGCCCTGGCGGCGTTGGGCGAATGGATTTAGCTGCGTCGCCTTTGTACTGGTCGGCGCGCCAATGGCCATCCGGATGCGGAATGCTGACTTCCTGACCAGCTTCTTTCTCTGTTTTTTACCAATCCTGCTGGTTTACTACCCGGTGTTCATGGCTGGAGTGTCCCAGGCCAAGTCGGGGGATCTGCCGCCGATCGCTGTCTGGGGTGGCAATCTCCTGATCACCCTTTGGGGCCTCTGGCTGCTGCGGGGCGTCGTGCGTCAATGACACGACTGTATGGTCATTCAACACAGCCAGTTTGCAACGGGAACTGAATCTGCCAGACTCTTGGAGAGCGATTGGCTATGAGTTTTTAAAAGGCCATTGCTGCCAAAACCATTCACCACGTTTCTTTGTTCAGAGGAGTTCGCAACGATGGGTCGTCCCGTCACACTGTTCACCGGCCAGTGGGCTGATCTGCCCTTGGAAGACCTTGCCCGCAAGGCCCATGACTTTGGCTACCAAGGTCTCGAACTCGCCTGCTGGGGCGATCATTTCGAAGTCGACAAGGCCAATGCCGACGCCAGCTACTGTGCGGCTAAACGGGATCTGCTCGAGCAACACGAACTTTCCGTTCGCTGCCAAATACGAGCCAAGGTTGATTGCGGTG
>CAZKSP010000310.1:0-3695 GCA_964555385.1 uncultured Chitinophagaceae bacterium | reverse complement strand
GCCGTCCGCGGCGAAAAACTCGTGGACTGCCGCCTGATCATCAATTTCGGCCGAGTGGGTCTGGCGGAAGGCGACGGCCCGTTCGAAGAGCCCCTGCTGGATCTGTTCGAGGAGGTCCGGAGCCTCTGCTACAAACTGCTCGAGGAGCAGCGTCTGCCGATCTTTGGGAGCCTGGTCCCGGCGGGCCAGACTGACCGCACCAGCCGCCAGATCGCGGGGGCCGATTTCAACCCGTAGCGGTACACCTTGCTTGACGTGCTGCCAGGCCTTGTCACCGCCCCGTAGGTCACGGTCATCAATTTTCACCCGCAGCGGCTCTTCCCGCCAGCGGCTGTCTTCAAGCCGCGTTTTAAGCGACTCGCAACAGGCCAACACGGCGGCCCGATCTTCGTCGCTGCGGTAGATCGGCAGCAGCACGATCTGTTCCGGGGCGATCCGTGGGGGTAATACCAGGCCGTCATCGTCGGCGTGGGTCATGATCAATCCGCCGATCAGACGGGTCGAAACGCCCCACGAGGTCGTCCAGCAGAATGACTCACTGCCTGATGCATCGGCGAATTTGATCTGTTGAGCACGGGCGAAGTTCTGTCCGAGGAAGTGCGAGGTGCCAGCCTGCAAGGCCTTGCCGTCCTGCATCATTGCCTCGATGGAATAGGTTTCAACTGCTCCGGGAAAGCGTTCACTAGCCGGCTTCGGTCCCTTCCAGACCGGCATTGCCAGATCGCGTTCGGCGAAGGTGGCGTAGATCTCAAGCATCCGCAGAGTCTCCTCAACCGCCTCAGTTTCGGTGGCATGGGCAGTGTGTCCCTCCTGCCAGAGAAACTCTGCGGTTCGCAGGAAGACCCGGGGTCGCATCTCCCAGCGAACCACGTTGGCCCACTGGTTGATCAGTACCGGCAGATCCCGCCACGATTGAATCCACTTGGCGTACATTGCCCCGATGATCGTCTCGCTGGTGGGCCGGACCACCAACGGCTCTTCCAGCTTGCCGGTAGGAATCAGCCGGCCGTCGGGGCCGAGTTCAAGCCGGTGATGGGTGACGACCGCGCATTCCTTGGCAAACCCCTCGACATGCTTGGCTTCTTGCTCGAGGTAGGACAAGGGGATGAACAGCGGAAAGTAGGCGTTGCGGTGGCCCGTTGCCTTGAACATGCCATCGAGGATGCCCTGCATTCGCTCCCAGAGAGCGAAACCATGAGGCTTGATCACCATGCAGCCTCGCACGGGTGACGCCTCGGCCAACTCGCCCGCTCGCACCACCTGCTGGTACCATTCGGGATAGTCTTCGTGGCGGGTGGGGCTGATGGCGTTTTTGGGCATGGATGCAAACTCTGGGGTGCTGCGGGCGACGAAGAACGACCTCGGATTGTAGCGATTCGGTTGGCGGCCGCGGCAGCCCTGCCTTAGACTCATCGAGAACGGGAAAACCACCACGAGTATTCCATGCCCTCATCCCCTCCCCTGCCCGCCCTCGTCGCTCCGCGAAGCCGTCGCAAGTGTGTGACGGAACTCACTCCGCAGGCTACGGTCGATCAGATTTTTTTGGCCACTCGCAAGCAGTTACGGCCAAACCGGCATGGTCAACTTTATCTGCAGATAGAGCTTGCTGACCGCAGCGGCACCATCACCGGACGGATGTGGAACGCCTCTGACGAGCACTTCGAGGCCTTTGATGAAGGGGACTATGTTCGGGTGGTCGGAACGACGCAGCTCTACTCCGGGGCGCTTCAGATCATCGTCACAAGCGTTGAGCGGGCCGATCCGACCAGCATTGATGAGACTGCCTTTCGGGTGCTCACCGATGACGCTGTCAACAGTCTGAAGCGAGAATTTGAGCAGATGGCCCTCTCGGTCAAGCGGCCCTGCCTGAAAATGCTCTCGGAAGAGCTGCTGGCCGACACGGAGCTGATGGCTGCCCTGGCCCGCTGTCCCGCCGGTGTGAAGCAACACCATGCCTATGCTGGGGGGCTGCTTGAGCATGTTGTGATGCTGCTGCGGCTGGCCGATCGGGTTGCGCCGCTTTACCCCGACCTCGATCGCGACCTGCTCATCATCGGCGTGCTCATGCACGACATCGGTAAGACAGTCGAACTTGAAAACGAAAAAGGCTTCTCCTACACCGAGGCAGGCCAGTTGCTAGGGCATGTACTGTTGGGGTTGGAGATTGTCGAGGAAAAAATTCATGCCGTTGAACTGCGATCGGGGGAGCCCTTTGACGGCGAGCTTGCCAACCGTATCAAGCACATGGTGGCCAGCCATCACGGCGAATATGCCTTCGGCGCGCCGAAGCTACCAATGACCCTTGAAGCACTCGCCCTGCACTACCTTGACGCGCTCGATGCCCGGATGGCGGGTACGCTACAGCTGTTCCAGGCCGAGGCGTCAATCGACGATGGCTGGACGCAGTACCATGCCAATCTGGGCCGCAAGTTCTTCCGTGGCCGTGAGTCCTGAGAGTCGTGACACCCCGCTCACCTCGCCGATCGGGAACCCGCCGCAGCTCGGTTCTGCCCGAGGTGATTGGCCGCTTTCGCCGCAGCCGACGGGGATTCGGCTTTGTTCGCCCGGCCGATGCTCGGGCCGGTGACCGCGAGGCAGATATTCGTATTCCGGCGGTTGCGACTGCCGATGCTGCGGACGGCGACACTGTTCGGGTGCAGCTGACCAAGTCGCATGATGTCGGCCGGCCAGGCCTCGCCGGCGAGGTTATCGAGGTGCTCCAGCGGCAGACTGTCCGGTTCGTGGGCACAGCGTTTGAGTCGGCAGGACAAGGCTGGGTGCAGATTGATGGCACGCAGTTTCCGCGGGCAGTCTGGGTGGGCGACCCGGGGGCCAAGTCGGCTCGGGATGGTGACAAGGTCGTTGTCGAACTGATCCGGTTTCCGACAGTCCTGCGGGATGGTGAAGGCGTGATTGTCGAGGTGCTCGGTGCTGCTGGTGCCGCCGGGGTCGATACCCGGATGGTGATTGCCGAATTCGGTCTGCCGGGCGACTTTCCCGAGGCAGTGCTGGAGGATGCCAGGCGACAGGCGGAGGCATTCAGTGACGCGGCACCCGTTGGCCGTCGCGACCTATCGGCCGAGACGATCGTCACGATCGACCCAGTTGATGCTCGTGACTTTGACGATGCTATTTCGCTGGACCGCATCGACCGGGGACACTGGCTACTCGGGGTGCACATTGCCGACGTGGCCCATTTCGTCCCGGAAGGATCGGCTCTGGACCAGGAAGCCCTCGCCCGCGGCACCAGCGTCTATCTGCCTGACCGGGTCATCCCGATGCTGCCGGAGATCGTCTCGAACAATCTTGCCAGCCTGCAGCCCGGCCGGTTGCGGCTGGCCCGCACCTGTTGGATTGAGTTTTCGGCCGAGGGTATTCCGATTCATTCCCAGGTGGAGCGGACGGCCATCACCAGCAAGCAGCGGTTCACCTACGAAGAGGTCGATCAGTTTCTGGCTGACCCAGACACCACTGCTGTGAAGATGACCGTGCCGGTTCGAAGCCTGCTGGGGCGGATGCGCGACCTGGCCCGGCTGCTGCGCGGCCGCCGGATTGAACGCGGGGCCCTCGAGCTGAACATGCCCGAAGTGAAGATTGATCTCGATCGATCGGGCCAGGTCAGCGGTGCCCATGTGGTGGCTCACACCGAAAGCCATCAGATCATCGAAGAGTTCATGCTGGCGGCCAACGAGGCG
>CAZKSP010000309.1:0-3696 GCA_964555385.1 uncultured Chitinophagaceae bacterium | reverse complement strand
GTGCTAGCCCAGCAGCCGGCCATCCTCGGCCGGCTCTTACAGGTCAGTAAGCTGCCGCTTGCCGCCAGCTTCATTCGAGTGCACGGCGACTATCACCTCGGGCAGGTGCTGATCGACCCGGAAAGCCGAAAACTCTGGGTGATCGATTTCGAAGGCGAACCTTCACGGTCGCTGGCTGAACGCCGGGCCAGGACAAGTGTCTGCAAGGACGTCGCAGGCATCTGCCGGTCATTTGACTATCTGGCCCGGCACATTGACCGGCGGCCAGGCAGTCAGTCCGTGGCTGCCGAGCCCCTTGCGACAGCCTTTCTTGAGGCCTATCAAACGGCAGCTTCCGGTGAGTGCTTCTGGCCGGCTGACCCCACGGAGGCCGCTCGGTTGCTTGATGCATTCACCCTTGACAAGGCCCTCTATGAACTGGCCTACGAACTGCACCACCGGCCCGACTGGCTGGAGGTGCCACTGGCCGCGGTGGAACGGTTGCTGGCTGACTGATACCGCTCAGCCCAGGTCAGCTGTGGTCCGTTCTGCATAAATCGCGTCGAACTCCTGGATGTATCGGCAGGCATACTTGCCGATGATCGCTCGGGCTGTGTCGAGCAGGTGGTCGCGGGCCTCTTCTGGCTCGATGACCTCAACATACGCACCAAGGGCCAACAACTGTGGCAGCATTTCGTCGTCCCAGGCCCGGGGAATCTCCAGCAGCACGCTGCCGTCGACCTGCTGCCAAACGATCTGACCGGGATGAAACGGCTTTTCCACCGCCCAGCGGGCCCGCTCCGGGGCGATCCGCAGCCGGTAGCGGCGGGGCGGTCCAGTTCCTCGAAAGATCGTCATGCTGTCAGCCAGCAACTCCTCAACTGGCTGACTCCGCCGCTCGAACGACCGTGACGTCGTCCGGGCATCACTGATGCGGTCGAGCTTGTAGAACCGAATCTGCTCGGCCGGGGGCGTGTCCGACGCTTTGTAGGCGGCAACATAAATGCTGCCCTCGCAGACCACCAGGGCCTCTGGCTGGATCGTCGCTTTCTTGGGGCGGGCGGCAGCAAGGCTGGTGTAGCGAATATCAAGTTCAACCCGCTGACAAATGGCCCGGTTGATGCTGGCAAGCATCCAGCTGCCGTACTTGGTGGTGCTGGGCCGCGGGTGAACGACCAGTCCTTCTTTGTGCTGGTCGACATAGTCAAGCAGCTGCGGCGTGGCGACCGTCTCGAGCCGACTAATCAGCTGGCTGATGCCCCGCCAATAAAAGGTGCCAGCCAGCGGGGCAAGAAAGTCGCGGGCCACGGCCAGTGACAAGAGCTCAATCAGCCCGATCGTCGGTGGCCGCAGCTCGTCTTTGCCCGAGCCGATGTGAATGGCAAACGCGAGGCAGTTGCCGCCCCGGGGTGACCGTTTCTTTGAGCGGGCAATTGCATAGCCGAACTTCTCGAGGAACTCGATGTCGCGGCGGATATTCTTGTCGGACATCTCGTCGATCACCCGGCGGTTCTGCAGATCCTGCTTGAGTTCGGCGACCGAAAGTGGTTGCCGCGCGGAGAACAGAATGTCTATCAAATGGAAGACCCGGAGCAGCTGTTCGTGGCGGCTGATAGAGCTCATGGGCGGTCGGCTAGTGAGGGGCAAAGACGGTGAACTGCTCAGTCGGCCAATGCTTCCTGAAGTTCCAGCCAACGGTCCTCCGCCAGGGCTAGCTGCTCGGTGATCGCCGTCAGTTCTGCGTGCAGCTTCACCGCGTCATCGGCGTCGGTCACTGCCAGCAGTTGCTCGTTGACGGATCGCTTTTCACCATCGAGCCGGGCGACGGTCTTTTCAACCGCAGCCAATTCTTTACGCATTCGCCGGTCGGTGTTCGCGTCGGTCGAACGACGCTTCGGGGCAGGGGGGGCTCCGGTCGGGCGGCTGACGGGCCGAGCTACCTCGGCGGCATCGATCTCGGCGTTCATGCGGTCAACATATTGCCGATAGGTGCCGGGGTACTGAACCACACGACCGGCAGCGACCTCGACCACGCTGGTGGCCACCGCCTCAACAAAGGATCGGTCGTGACTGGTGAAAATGACGGTGCCGGCATAATCGGTTAGCGCTGTGGCGAGCGCCTCAACTGTTTCGACGTCGAGGTGGTTACCCGGTTCGTCGAGCACCAGCACGTTGAAGCCGCCCAGCAGCAGGCCGGCGAGACAAAGCCGGGCCCGCTCGCCGCCTGATAGCACGCGGATTTTTTTCTCAGTAGCGTTGCCCCGAAAGAGCATCGCTCCAGCCAGATCGAGAATCCGCTGGGTCTTGGTGCCGAGAGCCGATACCCGCTCTAGATAACCGAGCACCGTTTCGTCCTCGGGTAGCGTGGTGTAGACGTGCTGGGCGTAGGTGCCGATCTCGCAGCCAAAGCCCCACTTCAGTCGGCCGGCAACTGGATCGAGCGAGCCGACGAGCGTCCGCAGAAAGGTTGTCTTGCCCTGCCCGTTGTCGCCGACGATAGCCAGCCGGCTGCCGTGGTCTATTTCGATGGCCACGTCGTCGGCCACGGTGCGGTCGGAATAGCCAATGGCAAGATCAGCACAACGAACGGCGGGCCCCTGACGGGCGGCGACCTCGGGACAGCGGATGGCTGCAGTGGGGGCATCGCTGGCAATTTCCTCAAGTTCCAGCCGCTCCAGCTGCTTGGCCTTGGAGCGGGCCTGCGAGGCAGTCGATGCCTTGGCTCGGTTCTTGGCGATGAACTGCTCAAGCTGCCGCTTCTTGGCGAGGGTGGCGGCATTGACCCGCTCAAGGTGCTCACGCTGCTCTTGCTGGTAGCCGAGGAAGGCGTCGATCTTCCCCGGATAGGCCGTCAGCTTGCCGCGAGAGAGGTCAAGCGTGCGATCGCAGGTGGCGGTGAGGAAGCCCCGGTCGTGCGAAACAATCAGGCAGGCTTCTTTGAAGGTCCGCAGAAAATGCTCAAGCAGCATCTGGGTCCGCAGGTCGAGAAAGTTGGTCGGCTCGTCAAGCAGTAGCAGGTTGGGCTCATGCAGCAGTAGGGCTGCGAGTTTGACGCGGGTCTGCCAACCGCCGGAGAGTTCTCGAACCGGGCCGTGCAGATAGTCACCCTTGAGTTCGAACTGGCCGGCGACCTCGCCACACTTCCAGTCGGGCTGGCTGCTGTCCCGCATCAGAAAATCGAGGGCCGACTCGTCAGGCAGGAAGGGATCGTGTTGCCGCAGGTAGCCCAGTCGCAGCCGGGGGTGGTGGACAACCTCGCCGCCGTCGAGTTCCTCTTCACCAAGGATCACCCGCAACAGGGTGCTCTTACCAGCACCGTTCCGACCGACGAAGCCCACCTTGCCGTCATCAGTGATGGTGGCCGAGGCCTCATCGAGCAGAATCTGATCGCCGTACCGCTTGGAAGCGTTTTTGATCTCGAGCAGAACCGCCATGCGGAAAAGAGAACCTGATTGTCCGCTGCAGGCGGTGTTGTCGAAGTTTGCAGTGCCATGAAGCCTTCACGGCGTCTGCCAGCATGCCGGGCGGCACGCTTCTTAAAGCGGAGGGCATGGGATTCGAACCCACAACCCCTTGCGGGGCACCACAATTCCAATGTGGCCGCTGGCCAATTCGCTTACCCTCCAAACTCGCAAAAAATAGGGGTTTTGGGAACCGCTGTTTTTATTGCGATGACCGCTGCGCTGACTGTGAACGCTGAGGCCGTTCCCAAATTCT
>CAZKSP010000308.1:0-3702 GCA_964555385.1 uncultured Chitinophagaceae bacterium | reverse complement strand
TGCCCGAGAGTGCCTGGCCAAACCCTGGATCTTTTCCCAGGTCGCCGCCCTGCTGCGTGGCGATCCGAAGCCCCCGGACCCCTCGCCCGCAGAACAAAAAGAACTGGTGCTCCATCACTATGACCTCGTCTGCCGCCGGTTCGGAGTCGAGCGAGGAACCCTGCTGATGCGAAAATTTGCCTGTGCCTATGCCCAAGGGATTCCTGGCGCCCGCGAGTTTCGCGGCCAGGTGTCACGGGTGAATAATCGAGCGGATTTTCTCGATGTAATGGCCCGTTTTTTCCCGACAGCCACACCGACAAGCCAGGCCTGACAATTTTTCGCAGCTATACTTGTCAAAAAAGACTGACCGGCTAGGATTCAGTTGAAATGACAAGCAAGGCACCTTCCTCGCATCGCACCCGTCAGCCGCTGGACAGGCCGCTGCTAGAAGTGCTGCGGTCTGACGGTCCACTGGAAATTGACGATCTCACGAACGCCCTCGACGTCACAGCCACAGCCGTCCGGCAGCGGCTTCAGCGGGCAATTGAGAGCGGTCTTGTAGACCGCGAACAGGTCGCCACCAACCAGCCTCGGCGGGGCCGCCCGCGGTTCGCCTATCGGCTGACGGCAGCCGGACGGGAGACGGCGGGGAACAATTTTCGCGATCTGGCCTCGGTGCTTTGGGAGGAGGTTCGCAGCATTCGTGAGCCGACCATCCGCCAGGGGCTGTTGAGGCGTATCGGAAAGGCGTTGGCTGCCCGCTGCACCGATCAGATCAGCGGAAAAACCCCAGGGGAGCGTCTTCAGAGTGTGGCCCGCCTGCTCCAACAGCGGGCCATCAGCTGCCGGGTCGAAGCAGAACCTGCCAGTGACTGCCTGCCGGTGCTCGTGACCCACTCCTGCCCCTACCCTGAGCTTGCCGAACGAGACCGAGGCATCTGTGCGGCCGAACGGCTCATGCTGGAGGATCTGGTGGGCAGCCCAGTGCAGCTGGCCGACTGCCGGCTCGACGGCGGCGAGTGCTGCCGATTCGTGACCGGCAGCGATAACCAGCGGACAGCGGCACCTCCCGAGAAGCCGCGCCCCGCTATGGTACAACAGGCGTCTTGAACAACTGCCGGCCACCGCCGGCTTCCCCCCCCTCCACAAAGCAACGCCCTGCGGAGTTGATGATGACAAAACCCTGGATCGAAGGCCGGTTCGAAGAGAATCTGGTGCTGACAACGGTTGAACAGGCTATTAACTGGGCCCGCCAGTCGAGTATCTGGCCGATGACGTTTGGCCTCGCCTGCTGTGCCATTGAGATGATGGCGGCTGGGGCGAGTCGCTTTGACCTCGACCGGTTCGGGGCCGGAGCATTTCGGGCCACCCCCAGGCAGGCCGATCTGATGATCGTTGCTGGCACGGTCACTTACAAAATGGCCAGTCGGGTGCGACGGCTCTACAACATGATGCCCGACCCAAAGTACGTCATTGCCATGGGTGCCTGCACCACTGGTGGCGGCCCCTATTTCAAATGGGGCTATCACGTCGTCAAGGGCGTTGACCTGGTGGTGCCTGTCGATGTCTACGTCCCAGGCTGTCCGCCCCGCCCCGAAAGCCTGCTCGAAGGCCTGATGCGAATTCAAGACAAGATCATGGGTCAGCGAATTGCGAAGCGGGCCGATGGTCTCGGCAAGGTCGACGACGAACTGCCGATTCCACATCACTCCGGATATGTCGCCTCGGCCGTCGAAGACGGTGATCTCGTCTTTGATCACCAGAAGGTCCAGGGCTGATGCCGCTTGGCACGGGCAATTCCTTTTTCTACTGAACACAGGACAGTGAGCGACGCGATGAGCGAGCGGTTGGAAATCAAAGATCTGCATGTGGCCGTTGAAGGCAGCGAGATCCTCAAGGGGGTCAACCTGACGATCGGTCGGGGCGAGGTCCATGCGTTGATGGGTCCGAACGGATCGGGCAAAAGCACGCTCGGCTACGCAATCATGGGACACCCGTCTTACGAGTTAACCGCTGGTAGCATTGTGCTGGTTGACGCCGACGGCAACTCTCATGACGTCCTTGAAATGGAGCCAGACGGCCGAGCGCGGGCGGGTATTTTTCTCGCCTTCCAGCGACCGATGGCTATTCCCGGTGTACGGCTGGCAGACTTCCTGCGGCATTCAGTCACCAACGTCCGCAATCCGGACCGCAAGGAGGGGCAGGAACTGATGCCGATGCGGGATTTCCGCGGAGAACTCAAAGACAAGATGAAGGAACTGTCGATGGACAGTGACTTCGCCCGCCGGTATGTCAACGACGGCTTCTCGGGCGGCGAGATGAAGCGGGCCGAAATCCTGCAACTCGCCATGCTACGACCTCGGTTTGCCATCCTCGATGAGACTGACAGTGGCCTCGACGCCGATGCGGTTCGGCTCGCCAGTGAGAGCATCGCCCGGATCGGTGGTGCGGAGATGGGCATCCTGATCATCACACACCACGAACAACTACTAGAACACAACATTCCGCTGAAGACACACGTGATGCTCGGCGGCCGAATCGTTGAGTCTGGTGGCCCCGAACTGGCTGCCGAACTGCATAAGCAGGGCTACGAGCGGATCCGCAAGGCCTATCCCGATGCAGCTGCCGCCGAAGAGGAGATGGAAGCCGAACGCCGGCTTGAGCCAACTCCCAGTTAACCGGCCGGGGAAAAGCTCGCACCGAGCCAGACAAAACCCCGACAACCCATTCCTTGAAGCAACACAGCAACACCACACGTCCCACTCAATCAGGAGATCGAGCCATGGCCACCGACCTGCAGGAATCCTCCACCCTGGCGCTCGGCGAGATCAACAAGTACGACTTCCGTACCAACACGCCGACGGTCTTCAAGGCCCAGCGGGGACTCTCGCCGGAAATTGTTGCGCAAATTTCCGAGATGAAGCGGGAGCCCGCCTGGATGCGCGACTTCCGGTTGAAGTCGCTCGATATCTTCAACAGCAAGCCAATGCCCAACTGGGGTGGACGGATCGGGGTCGATTTCCAGGACATCTACTATTACCTCAAGCCAGCCGAGCAACAGGGCAAGACCTGGGAAGAGGTGCCTGAGGAAATCAAAAAAACCTTTGACCGTCTTGGCATCCCGGAGGCCGAACGGAAGTTCCTCGCTGGCGTAAAGGCCCAGTTTGAAAGCGAAGTGGTCTACGGTTCGCTGCAGGAAGACCTTGCCAAGAAAGGCGTCATCTTCACTGACACCGACACGGCTGTGCGGGAGCACCCTGATCTCTTGCGGGAATACTTTGGCAAGATCATCCCGCCAACAGACAACAAATTTGCCGCCCTCAATTCGGCAGTCTGGTCGGGCGGCTCATTCATCTATGTGCCCAAGGGCGTCTCAATTGAGTTCCCCCTTCAGGCCTACTTCCGGATCAATGCCGAAAGCATGGGGCAGTTCGAGCGGACCCTGATCATCGTCGACGAAGGGGCTCAGGTGCACTACGTAGAGGGCTGCACCGCGCCGATGTACTCGACCGAAAGCCTCCACTCGGCGGTGGTCGAGATTGTCTGCAAGAAACACGGCCGTTGCCGCTACACCACGATCCAGAACTGGGCCAACAACATCTACAACCTCGTCACCAAGAGAGCCGTCGCTTATGAAGGGGCGATGATGGAGTGGATCGACGGCAATCTTGGCAGCCAGCTGACGATGAAATATCCGGCGGTCTACATGATGGAGCCGGG
>CAZKSP010000307.1:0-3716 GCA_964555385.1 uncultured Chitinophagaceae bacterium | reverse complement strand
CGCCACCACCGATGTAGTTGGGTGGCATTACGGCCAGTTCGAGCTGCTTCAGTCGGGGGGGCTCAATCGCCTCGATCCGCAGACCTCGAAGTCGGCCATCACCACCGCGGATCTCGACGGTGAGATCTTCAGTGACTGCCGGCAGCGTGTGGGCATACAACTGGCCCGCTTCGGTCAGTCCGCCCCGCGTTCCCATTCGCTGGGTTGACCAGCCACCACTGCCCTTGGTGCGTAGCTGGACCACCTGCGGCGGGACCCCGGTGGCGCGGGCGGTGACCACAATTTCAACGTCGCTGCCGCGAGCCACGCGGCGAATACCACCGGGAAAGCCGTCAACGACGAGTGTGACCCGGCGGGGCCAGGGAGCTTCGGAAAAAAGCACCATGCGGCGGAACCAGTTCTCTCGTACCACTGGCACCAGCACCAACACCGCCAGTACCGTGCCGAGAGCAAGACCACTGGCGCCGGCCAGCCGCAGTAGCCGACGTCGGCGAAAGAGCCGGCCGAACGCGACCCGCCCAACCGTTGCGGCAGCCAGGGCTGTGGTCCGGGCCAGCAGTTCTGGGTCGAGCGGCGCGGCCAGGGTCGACTCGCGGGGGGCAAGTTCAATCGCCGTCGAGAGGCTGTCATTGAGTTCAGGATGGGTCCGCTCGACGAGCAATGCCAGTGGCCCGTCCCCCAAACGGGTCTGAAGCCGATCAATCAGCTGCCGTGAGACGATTGCCGCCAGCCAGATCGCCAGCCCAGCCATCGCCAGCATCCGTACGCCGGCCGGTGGCTCGATTAACCAGTCAAGCAAGAGGGTTGTCCAGAACCAGCCGGCCGCCGCCAATGCCACGAGTGAGATTGCTTCAAACCAGATCCAGCGACGGGCCCGTCGCCGAACCCGGTCGAGGAATCGTCGCAGCCGTGCGATGTCAGCCGAGCGGGGTCCGGCGGCTGGCGGGCTGGCAGCAGGTGATGGTGGAGTGGCGATCATGACGGCAAGGTATGGGGCAACGCCCCCCGGGTGATCAGGCGAGCTTGGCGAGGCGGCGGAGCACCCATTCCAGACAGAGCAGGCCGATGCCGGTCGCCAGGAGCAGGGTGTTGAGCAGTCGTTTGAAATCGGTGTCGCCTGCCCCCCGCTCATACTCCTTCCGGGAGCGGTCGGGCAGCAGTTCGGTCAGCCGGATGGGGTCGCGACCGGTCCAAGCCGTATCGGTGAGGAAGCGGGTTGAACCACCAGTGGCGGTGGCCAACTGTTCGAGCACGGCCCGCTGCAGCTGCGGACGGGCGAGTTCCCGATCAGGGAGGGTGGCCTGGATTCGTCGTACGCTGCGGTCGTCCTCGTTGCCATCGATGGTGAGTACGAGCCGCCAGCTGCCTTCACTGGAAAGCACAAAGCTGCCCCGGCGATCGTCGGGGCGAACCGGGTCGTTCTCGAGAGGAACTCGCAGCCGTTGCCCTTCCGGGCCGATCACTTCAAGGTCGGTGCGACGGTCGGCACTGCCGGGCAGCACCCGTACCACCACCGTTTCACCAACCGGGTATCGGTCGCGTTCCAGCAGCAGCCGGCCGCGACTCGATCCCCGCAGCAGCCGACCCTGAGCGACATGCCGCACCAGTTGGGTGGTCAGTCGTTCGTGGGCTGCTGGTTCAACTCCCCGCAGCCGCCAGAGCTCACTGCTGCCGCAATAAAAGACGGTGCCAGACCCATAGAGCTGACCCGCCAGGTAGACCGGTCCGTCGCTGTTCCGGCCGATGCCGTCGGGACTGGCAAGTCGGGCATAGACGGTTGCCCCTGGTTTGGCGGTTGCTGTGTCGAAGCAGGAGTAGACCCCGGGAAATTCATTCCAGACCGTCTGGCTGGCAATTCGGTTGGCGGCCAGCCAGAGGAACTCAGCATCCTCGCCGTCGGGGCTGAACCAGAGGGACCGGGCGGCTTCCGACACTGCCCGTGGAGTCAACAGCAGCCGTTCGCCCCTGCGGAGTTCGACCGGATGCAGCGTGCGAATCGCATCGAACTCTTGATCTGCTAGCCAGCTTTCCATGAAGACCCCGCCCGCCAGCAGCAGCAGCCCGCCAGAATCGCGAGACACCCACCGTTCCAACCGGGCGACTGCAGTTGATTCAAGCTGCCGCCAGTCATAGTCGATGGCCACGACCACGTCATAGGCATCGAGGGCCTCGGCCGACTCGGGGAAGCTCTCGAGGATGGTGCGGGCATCCTGTGACAGCCCTGGCCGAGCCGAGCCCAGCAGCACATCGACGGCGATGCTGGGGTCGCGTTTGAGCACGTTCCGTAAAAACTGATACTCGCGGCCAGGTCCTCCTGCTAGCAGCAGCACCTGGGTTGCTGTTTCCACCACCTCGATGTCGGTCGCCTCAAGGTTGTCACCGGCTCTGCTGTCATCGGCTGGCGGCACTACCCGAATCGCCAACACTCGGCTGCCCGGTTCATCTAGTCCGTCGAGATCGAAACGGACCGCTAACAGTTCTCCGTCGGCGGCCAACCGGACCTCAGTGGTATCGATCACCCGGCCCGTCGGCCCGTCGCCTCCGGCAGCCGCCCCGGCATCGGTTTCCAGCAGTTCGACCCGGGCGGTTCGCCCTTCCAGCCCTTGGGCCTGTAGATAGCCCGTGATGCTGAAGCGGTCGCCCGGAAAGACTCTTGCTGGTGCCAGTAAATCAGCCACCCGCACGTTGGCCGGTAGCTGGTCCGAACCGAGGCCGATGCTGTGGACCGCGACGTCAGCCTCAGCCAGCCGGGCGGCCGCTCGCAGCGGTTCGCTGCCGGCGTTACTGCCGCCGTCGGAAAGCAGGATGACGCCGGCGAGTGACTCAGCCGGTTCACCGCGAAGGGTCTCAATCAACGCGTCGCCAAGACGGGTCTCCGACCCCTGCGCGATGAGTCCGGCCTGCCAATCTGGGCCTGCCGGTTGGTCGATTGAGTTGTCTGCTGCCGGTGCGATTGTTGCGGTGTCGGTTGCACCCGTGGTGGTCGGTAACACGGCCAGCGGTTCAGCCCGGTCGGCGAATGACCAGACCGCCACCTCATGCCGTTGCCGCAGAGCGTCGAGTAGACCGTCGGTTGTAAGCACCGCAGCGGCGGCTTCAGCGCGGCTGGTAGGACTGTCGGTGCCAGCCGAGCTGTCGGCGGTGGCGGCCAAGGTCATGCTGGCGCTTGAGTCAACCAGCACCGCCACCCTGGAAGGAAAGCTGATCTCGTGCTCGGCAGTCCGTCGAAGGTCGAGCAGGGCCATTAGCAAAATGCTCCAGGCGGCTACCCGGAGCACTGCCAGTGGCACCCCCTGCCACCGTGGCAGCCCGGCGGCGTCGTGGTGATAGGCCCAGAGGACGATCGCCAGCACGAGGCCGACCCCGAGCACGAGGGCCGGCATCTGCCACCATTCGGTAAAGCCGTCGATCAGCCCACTCGAAATCCGATAGGCAACTCGTTCGGCAGCGGCAATTGGCAGCGTCAGCATGGCCTCGGGTGACATGTTCATCAGTACAAGAAAAACGAAGGGTTGGTTCAGCCGCGGCGGCGGAGTGGATGGTAGCTGACCAGATAGCCCAGCAACTGTTCGGCGAGCAGAATGACCAGCAGCAGTACCAGCAGCGGTCGCACCAACGAGCTGCCTCCACGACTGGTGCTGTCGGGCTCGAGCTGATCGGCCCGCTCGTAGCGATAGGGCACACCAGCCATCAGCCGGGCTAGCTGGGGCTGAGCG
>CAZKSP010000306.1:0-3734 GCA_964555385.1 uncultured Chitinophagaceae bacterium | reverse complement strand
TGCTAGTCGCGACCGATGTGGTGGGGCGAGGCATCGATGTCTCAGGTGTCTCACATATCATCAACTACGACATTCCTGAGTTCTGCGATGACTATGTGCACCGCGTTGGCCGAACCGGACGGATGGGCCGCGAGGGCGTGGCCTATACCTTCGTCTCACCCGAGGAAGGCCCGCAGTTGACCCGTATTGAGATGCGGATCGACAAGCTGCTGGAGCGGGCGGAGATCGAGGGATTTGTGGCGACTGACCCGAAGCCGACCGCAACGCCAGAGGAATTGGCTGCCATCGCCAATGGCGAGGCGGCCGTTGCCCCGGCTCCGCCGCCGAAGCCCACCGGGCCGCCTCTGGGCAAGAAGCGTGGCCCCAAGCGGTTTCGCCGGGCTCTGTAGTCAGCAGCCTTCACTCGTTTTTTGAGGCCGCCAGCATGTCGAGTCGGGCGTTACGGCAGCGGCTTGAAAGTCTTGCCTTGGCAGGCGTGACCAGCCTGCCGAAGCGGCGGCTGCGCCGGCCGCAGGAAATGGCAATGGTTTCGGCACCGACGTCGTCGGGGCCGATCGTGGCTGCATCGGCTTCGGCTGCGAATGATCGCGGCGAGGCGTTGGCGATCATTCAGCAAGAGGTGATGGCCTGCCAGCGGTGTCCTGAGCTGGCCACCGGTCGCACCCAGACGGTCTTCGGTGTTGGGCCGCTGCAGCCGCGGCTTTGTTTCTTCGGTGAAGCACCGGGGGCCGACGAGGATGCTGCTGGCGTGCCCTTTGTCGGCCGGGCCGGTCAGCTCCTGACAAAGATCATCGAGGCCTGCACGCTGTCGCGGGATGAGGTCTACATTCTCAATGTGCTCAAGTGCCGCCCCCCCGGCAACCGCCGGCCCGAGCCTGACGAGGTGGCCAACTGTCGGCCCTTCTTCGATCAGCAGTTCGAGGTGCTCAAGCCCGAGTTCATCTGTTGCCTTGGCGCCACCGCAGCCCAGGCGTTGCTGGGCACGAAGGGCTCGATGGCCTCGTTGCGAAAGCAGTGGTTTGACTATCGTGGCAGCCGCGTCATCTGCACCTATCACCCTTCGTATCTGCTGCGGAACCCAGCGGCCAAGCGGGATGTCTGGGAGGACATGAAGCTGCTGATGGCAGCAATGGGCATCGACGTGCCGTCACGGTGAGTCATGCGGGCCGGTCGGGCTCAGCCCAGCACCGCCACCCGGGCGCGTTCGATGGCCGCCTCTGCTTCGGCTGCTGTTGCCGCTTCGGCCACGATCCGCACGATCGGTTCGGTGTTGCTGGCCCGCACCAGCAGCCAGCCATCCGGCCAGTCGACCCGTACGCCGTCAAGCCTGCTGGCCGCAGCCTCGGGAAAGGCCTCGGCCACCCGCTCGAATGCTGCGACGGAATCCTCCCGGCGCCAGTCAGTAGGCAGGTTCAGCTTGGCCTTGACGATGGTCAGCGCGGGAAAGTCGGCCACTAGGTCATCCACCGGCGTCAGCCTGCCGCCGGTGGCCATCCGCTCAAGCACCAGGGCCATGGCCACGAACGAGTCGCGGACCAGGCCGACCCGCGGGTCGATAACGCCACCATTCCCCTCACCGCCAAGCACCGCGTTGCGGGCAAGCATCTCATCGACAACGTTGGCTTCTCCCACAGCCGAGAAGGTGCAGGGCACGCCATACCGCTTGGCCAGCCGACTGGTGAGACCGCTGGTCGAGCAATTGGTGACAACCGGGCCGGGTGTCTTGGCCAGTACCGCATCGACCGCCAGCCCGAGGGTCAGTTCTTCGCCCAGATAGCGGCCAGCCCCCGTGGCGATCGCCAGCCGGTCGGCGTCGGGATCTTGGAAAAACCCGATGTCCGCTTTGGCCGCAGCAATTTGAGGCAGCCAGTCGGCCAGGTTTTCGGCGGTCGGTTCTGGTTCATGTTCAAAGGCTCCGTTGGCCGGCTCACCGACGATTGTGTAGTCACAGCCGAGGGCTTCCAGCAGCGGCCGGGCCAGGTGGCTGCCGGCCCCGTGGCCGGCATCAAGCCAGACGCGTGGCCGCACCTGCCGAATGGCGTCGGCATCGACGATCGCCAGCACCCGGGCGAGGTGAGGGGCGACGCCATCAACCGGCCTGACGGTCCCGGCCGGTCCGGTGGCCAGCGGAGCTGGCGGCGTTCGCCGTAGCGCCTCAAACCGCCGCTTGACCGCCTCTCCTGCCGCCGCCGGCAGAACCCGGCCGTCACTGCCAAAGAGTTTCAGGCCGTTGTAGCGGGCCGGGTTGTGGCTGGCCGAAATCTGAATACCGCCAGCGGCCTGCTGCTCGCCCACGACAATGCCGATGGTCGGTGTGGCTGCTACGTCACAGTCAAGCACATCGCGGCCGGAGGCCGTGACCGCGGCGACGATGGCCGCACTCAGCTGCGGCCCTGAGGCCCGGCCGTCGCGGCCGAGCACGATCGGCCCGGCTGGCAGCGTCTCGGCGAAGGCGAGGGCGTAGGCGGCGGCCACTTCGGATGACAGGCTTTCGCCGACTACGCCACGAAGCCCCGACACACTGACGATGAGAGGTTCAGCTGAAGGGCTTGCGGATGCGGTGGTGGTCGTCGTCATGGCTGGCCTCGCTGCACGTTCCGGACGGCGCGAGTATAAAACTGCTGCAGCGAAACCGCCCAGCCGAAGATTTCCCCAACCGAGGTTCATCATGCCCGACGCTTCTGTCAGCCACCAGCTGGAACTGCTCGAGTCTGCCCTTCATGACGGGGCGATCACCGACCATTCCGCCACAACGATGCGAGCCTGGCTGACCGAACCACGCTATGCCGAGTTTGCCGCCGAACTGGCCGGCCTGATCGATCGGGCGGCGGCCGATCCGGCTGTCTGGAAAGAGCTTGACGATGCCTATTGGACGGTGATTCCCTTCGGCACCGGCGGTCGCCGCGGCATGATGTATCCCGTTGGCTCAAACGCCATCAACGACCGCACGATTGGCGAGAGCGCTCAGGGCCTGGCCGACTATGTTCGAAGCGTATTGCCCGCGGGCGAAACCCCCAGCTGCACGATCGCCTACGATACCCGCCACCGCTCGGAGCACTTTGCCCGGCTCTGCACCGAGGTGCTGCTGGCGGCCGGCTTCAAGGTCTTTTTTCTGCGGGGGGTTCGCAGCACACCCGAGCTTTCCTTTGCCGTGCGACACACACAGAGCACCTGCGGCATTATGGTGACAGCCAGCCACAATCCGCCGAGTGACAATGCCGTGAAGGTCTATTGGGCCGGTGGTGTGCAGGTGCTGCCGCCGCATGACAAGGGCATCATCGAGCGGGTCATGCAGGTGGATGAGATTCAGCGGGAGTCATTCGACGCGGGAGTAGCGGCCGGCCGGGTGGTGTTCGTCGAGCAGGAGATTGACCCGGCATTTGTGGCGGCGGTGCTCAAGCAGGAGGCGCCGGGGCCGCGGGACATCTCGATTCTCTACACGCCGCTGCATGGGGTGGGGGCGACCGCTGTGGAACCGGTCCTTACCGGGGCGGGCTTTGACCGGCTGCGGCTCTACGGCCCCCAGTCCGAGCCGAGCGGTGACTTTCCCAACGTGCCGGGGCATGTCGCCAACCCCGAGAACCCGGCCGTGCTCTCTGGTGCGATCGGTGAGGCCCAGCAGCGGGGGGACGACCTCGTGCTGGCTAGTGACCCTGACGCCGATCGGCTGGGGGCAGCCGCGCCACTAACGCGACAGCCTGGTGCCGAGTGGCAGACGTTTACCGGCAACCAGC
>CAZKSP010000305.1:0-3742 GCA_964555385.1 uncultured Chitinophagaceae bacterium | reverse complement strand
CTGTTGGGGCTCCGGGTGCCCCGCTGACCGAATTACCAGCCCGTGATGGCTATGGAGAAGGGGGCGTGGTCCGAAGTGGCAAGGCCCCAAACTGCACGTTCTTCACCAACTGGACAGCATCCGACCAGGCGCTTGTCTGGGATGTCGATGTGCAGAGTGTCGGCCGCTACAGCGCCGAAATCTGGTACACCTGTCCGCCCGATAGTATTGGAAGCGTAATCGAACTCACCTGTGGCTCTGGCCGCACCAGCGGCACAATCGGGCCGGCCTGGAATCCTCCCTTGAACACTGGCGAAGATCGTGTCGATCGTGGAACCGAAAGCTACGTCAAGCCCTTCCGCTCAATTTCGCTTGGAGAAATCAACCTCACCGCTGGCCCCGGTGAATTACGGCTCAGGGCCACCAAGGTTGCCGGCTCCATGGTCGCTGACATCCGTCGACTGGTGCTCCGACCGGTAGTCGAGTAGCCGGCGACAGAGCCAGCTGCCCCCTGGGTTACCGAGCTGGCGGCTCTTCCTTGTCGTTTATCCCGACAACAAACCGCTTCCAAAAATCGGCTGCGGTTTCCGACAGTATCGCGGCCACAGCTTCACGTTCCTCGACTATCGGCCGCTTGAATGGAGGATCGACGATCACGGCCTCCACCAGAATCTCCCGTAGCCGGCGGCCAACGGCCTCCTTGGCCAACGGAGGCAAGCCGGCAAAGGCTTGCGAGTGAATCAGAAAGCTGCAGGGATATCGAAACAGATACTTATCGGTATCAAATTGCCGAAGCGAGCGGCCCATGCTATCTACAGGTCCCCGTGCGGCGAACGCCTTGGCATACCCGGTCGATCCAGCAATTGGGCTTTGCAGCTGCGGTTCGTCTGCAAACAAAAGAGCGCGAACAAGCTTTTCAACGCTCCGGGAAAATCCGGCTTCAGCACCACGCTCATCCGTAACCAGCCGGCGGCTGGCCGCAGTGACCCGGGCGAAGGCGTTGTGCATCTGTGTTTCATGTGCGAGCACCATGAGGGCCATCAGGTCACTGCCGGGCCTGAGATAGGCGTCCCTCGTCACTCGGACAGGGAGATCCATACGATTAGCACCCGATTCATAATCGAACCCACCAACCCACTGATGCTCGCTATAGACGGTGTTGCCAAGGTGCCGCATCTGCCCGTGGGTTCCAGTCACATACCAGCCACCAAATCGCTCGACGAATGGGCTGTCGTGATTGGTGACATGCGTCGGCCCACCCCTGACAAACCGACCCTCTGTATTCGGCACCAACGATCTCATCAGAAACCCTGGCACTCCCTGCGTCCGTACCGAGTCGTGGCAGCCAAGGCATCGAATACCCTGCCGGGTAAGAACGGGTTTTCGTTGAGTCGCATCCGCAGTCACCTCTGGCTCAAGGGTAAAAAAAACTGCTCCTTCAATTGGATCAGGCTCACAGAGTTCGATCAGATCACTACCCTGAACCCAGCCAACATAAGTTGAGTCGTTGAAGTAGATTGCCCTCGGATGCTGGGGATCAATCCGCCGAGGCTGAAAGCTCGTTTTTGAAAACACGAGGCTCTGGGAGTCCGGGTCGATGTCCAGCTTTACCAAGAGATCCTGCAGGTAGCCCCGGCTGTCATCCCACTGCAGTGTTCCACCAGCCGCGAGTAGTTCCTGGAGACGGACAATCGGACTGCCAACGGCTGGCTTTCCTAACGATTCATCCAGCCTTCTGCTGCCAACCTGTGCACTATTCGGTCTTTCATCGCGTTCCGCAGCCATCAAACAATTCACCAGGCAGTTTGCAGCCCCACACTCTACGAGCAGCGCGAGCGTGAAGATCCCAAGCAAATATTGCGGCAAGCGGAGCATGCTGGCTGGTTTCAACGCCAAAAATAGTTTCAGGCAGATAACAATTTCATGCCAACAACAATTCAATGTGCTGGCCCACGATGAGCGGCTACTCGCCCGTCGCTCTTGATTGCCGCCGCCGCTGGGAACGGATCATGCAGCCGACCGGAGGCGTCTCAGCAACCTGTACCGATTGCCCGGCCAGTAGTGCATCGAGCGCATCTTCAAGATAGTGGGCTTTGACCTTGGCTGGTTCGGTGGCATCATCCATTCCGCCCATGTAGCGAATTCGGCGTTGCTTATCGAGCACAAAAAATTCCGGAGTCCGCACCGCACCGAACGCACGAGCAACCTCCTGTGACTCGTCGAACAGGTAGGGAAAGACGAACTGCTGCTCCTTTGCCCGCCGCTGCATTGCCTTCAGGTTATCTTCGGGGATCGTATTAGAGTTAATTGCAATCAGACGCACCCTGTCCTCCGCCCGCTCCCAACGCTTGGCAAAGGCATTGATTCGCTCCTCATAGTCGACCGCGTAGGGGCAACTGTTGCAGGTGAAGACAACCACCAAAAAATCCACGTGGGCATACTCGCTCCAACTGTGTCGCTTGCCATCAACACCGGCAAGATTCTCCCACGATGAGACGGTATCACCGATATCTCGGGATGGGTTGTACTGGCCGCCAAATGCTCCTGCTGCCATCAGCCCAACCGCGAAAGTGACAACCATCCACAGCTGTGAAAGCCAACTTGCCGAACTATCACTCGACCGATTCGGTTGCAATGTCACCGCCATTTTCAGCATCAAACTTTCCTCATCCTGATGGTCGCTTGTTTTATCTATACCGCGTTCTCGCTTTTGCAACTAACAGCCTACTGAAATCGAATCTGAACTGCCTTCTTTGGGACACTTCACCATTCATCGTTGACCTGCCTCGCTGGAACTGAAACCCGTCGCTCACCGAGCAAGGCAACGGATTAGGCAAACGCCGGCTGGCTTACCTTCAAAAGCATTTCCGTCGCATGGATTCACGCTCTTAACGCACCGAATTTCTCACTCCGGAAGTGGGCCGCCGTCAAGCAGCCAGGTGAGGTTGAAGGAGACCACCTGCACCGCTGCATGGCTTCCCTGCGGACCGCCTTCAAAGATCAAGATGATTCGGCCTTCGCTCGGCGTGCCGCTGCGGCCCACGCCGAGATTGGAGTAGCCGCTGGGGCCGTCGTAAATGAGCCGCTTCACCGGCCATGACTGCCCGCCATCAAAACTTGCCCAGACCGTGATTTTCTCACGGCCACCAGCGATCGAGGCACCGGTCTGGGCCGGCATCGCACCGGCATCGGTGTCGGAACTGCTGTAAAGAAGAATATCCCGGCCTGCAATTGGCAACCTCAGCATGCCACCCATCAGGCCATATGACGTTCCCCGTGGGCCGTCTGGAAGATCATTGCTGCGGCGGGCATCAACCCAGAGATGCCCCCCATCGTAACTCGTCGCCAGATAGCGATTGCCTCGACTCATGTGCTCCCGCGAATTGTAAAGCAGCGATCCATCGGAGCGTTCGGCGATTGCCGCTTCACCCGTTCCCATAACTGGAAATGGATTGCTCACCTGCCAGGTCTTGCCGTGGTCATCACTGTAGATCGCCGTCGAATAGTGGTAAGGCCGCCAGGTGACATTGTTGGAATTCTTCGGCCCCATGATCCGGGCAGGACTCACAAGCCGCCCACGATGCTCGGAAAACGCAAGCGTGAGCCCACACTGCATCGCACCGGCTCCCTCAATGCCCGGCAGGTGGCCAAAGCCGTCTGGCATGACTGTAATTTCCTCACGGTTCCAGGTCGCGCCAGCATCACCACTACGGTAGAGCCACTTATCCTGAGGGCAGACATAGAGCACCTCCCCTGTGGTCTC
>CAZKSP010000304.1:0-3758 GCA_964555385.1 uncultured Chitinophagaceae bacterium | reverse complement strand
TCTGGTCCCCCGAGCTGTTCTCGACCCAGATCGCGACAAAAGGCGGATCATCTGGGTCGTAGGCCGAGCCGCCCATCACCTCGAGCAGCATGCGGTAGTGATCAGCTGGGTCGTAACGGTAGAGCATCCGCTGGCCGTCGAGTTCGAATCGGCCGGGATCCGGGCCAAGATTGTTACTCAGCCCGATGATGGCTGTGACCGCGGGCGGCTGCCAGAGGATCACGGTGATCAATCCGACCACAAACACGCCCAGCATGAGTGCGCTGCGTCTGGTGAAGTACTGGCGGAGTTGGCGGTAGTGATTGCGGATATGCAACCCGACCGCCGCGATGAAAACGAAGCCAATGAGTGAATGGACCGACACCGTCAGCAGGTTAAAGGGGAAGAAGAACCCCATCACGCCAGTGACCGCGAGGGTCGCAAACAGCATCGCGATCAATGTCGAGACCCAGTGCCGCTTCATCACGCGTCAGCCTAGCTTGTTTGCGGGATGATCGCGCCGTGCTCCTTGAGCAGCGTGTGCAACTGGCCCAACGGAACCTCGCCCGGCGTGGTGCCGTCCTTCGCCGCAAGTGCCGCTGCACATGCCGCCGCCTGGCCCATCGCCATGCACGCGGCCTGAACACGCAGCCCCGAGTTCGCCAGGCGATCGCTCGAAATGCACCGTCCCGCCACGATGATGTTCCTGCTGCCCTTGGGCACCAGAGCGGACAACGGAATCGTCGGCACCGTCCCGGGCTTGAGCGGCTGGGGACGCACCCCCGTCTTCGTGTGCAGGTCGACCGGGTAGAACGCATTGCACACGGCGTCCTCGAACTTCCGCCCGGAGGTGTAGTCGTTGACCGTGATCGTGGTCTCACCGACGATCCGGTAGCTCTCGCGAAAGCCTGGCTCGGGCTGCAGGTGCATCAGACGCTTCTTGCCTCCGGCTTCGCGAAGTTTTTTCAGGACAAGTTTGCGTCCGGCCAGCTTCGCCTCGGTGACGGTGCGGGAATTGGTGGAGTCGGCCCCGTGCACGTAAATCTGGTGCAGCTGCTTGCGGCCGACCTCATAGGTGCCGCCGAGCTGGAAGAGGTACGAACCGGGCTGGGTCTCCTCTTCACGCATCCGTTCATAGCCGAGAAGGCCGACGACCTCGGCCCCACCGGTGCAATCAACGATCTGCTTGCAACGGACGACGCGATTGGTGCCAAAGCCGACACATGTGAGCTCCCAACCGGCTGGCGTAGCCTTCGCGTTTTGAATGAACTCGTGATACGCCATCTCAACACCCGCATCAGCGCACTTCTCCTCCGCAAGGATCGAGTAGACGTGCTGGTTGACAGTGATCTGATTCTGCCAGTGGGCCTGCGGCACCTTGGCAAAGTCTGGCAGCCTGCCGCCGTCCAATTCGACGGTTTCCTTGACCAGTTCCCAGCCGATGCCGTCGATGATCTGCTTGCCCCAGGCGTCGAACAGGCCCGGGTAGCACACGCCGCCGACGGTGGTCATGCCGCCAAGCTGGCCGCTGCGTTCAATCAGCAGCGTCTTTGCCCCGGCGCGTCCGGCCTGGATGGCGGCGATGGTACCGGCCGTACCACCACCAACCACCACAACATCGACATTTGTCGTCAGGTCCCTGGCGAGCTCATGCGACTCGGACTCCACTCGGACGCCGTCGCGGGCGAGCACAACGTGACTGGTGCTCGCGATGGCCATGCCGGCAACGCCGCGCGCCAGAAACTTACGACGTTCGGTCGGCTGCCGATCCGATTCATTCAACTTTGCCATATATTCCTCATTCAGATCGCCATGAGAGCAGCGAGTCGCCGATCCTTTCCACGGCCGGATGCAGAAGCGTACGGCTACAACGACGTCTTGTCCTCAAAAAAGCTTTTTTTAAAGAATAGGACGATCGACGGAACATTCGCAAGCGTTTCGGCCATCGGGAATGGTCAAATGGTTTGTGGCAGCCCACCACTTTCGGACTTTGGGACGGGCGTTGGCTTTGATGTTTGGCTAAACTGTTCGGCGAATTGGCGGCAACCCCACGGTCAGCCGGCCGGACCTCTCATCATGGACCCCTTCGCATGACACCTCCGTTCCCGGCCGGCACTCCACCAATCTGGATTGTGCTGGCTGCCGCTTTGGCGATGTTCACCACGCCCGGCCTGGCGGCTCCGCAGCCCAACATCATTCTGATGATGGGTGACGATCATGGCTGGGAAGAGACTGGCTACAACGGCCACCCCCATGTCCAGACCCCGGTGCTCGATGAGATGGCTGCCACCGGCCTACGGCTCGACCGGTTCTATGCCGCCCATCCCAGTTGTTCACCCACGCGGGTTAGCTTTCTGACGGGCCGGCATCCCAACCGAATGGGAACATTCGCTCCCGGCTGGTCAATTCGGCCGGAGGAGATCACGATCGCCCGCCTGCTCGGCTCGACCGGCTATCGCTGTGGGCACTTCGGCAAGTGGCATGTTGGCACGGTGAAAGCCGGCTCGCCGACCAATCCCGGAGCAATGGGTTTTCATGAGTGGCTCTCCCACGACAACTTTTTTGAGCTCAACCCGTCGCTCTCACGCAACGGCGGTCCACCACAGATCTTCCCCGGCGAAAGCTCGGAGGTACTCATTCGGGAGACAATCGCCTTTGTCGACAAGCAGGCCCAGAACGAAAAGCCTTTCCTGGCGGTGGTCTGGTTTGGTTCACCACACGAACCCTACAGCGGGCTGCCCAAGGACCTCAGTCTCTACGACGACCTGCCTGCCAAATACACCAAGCAGGTGCGGCTGACCTCAAACGAAACCGGCCTGCCAACCAAGCGGCCGCAGGGCGAGGTGCTGCGGGAGCGGTACGCCGAGATCACGGCCATGGATCGGGCAATTGGAAACCTCCGCGACCACCTGGCTGCCACTGGCCTCAAACAAAACACGCTACTATTCTACTGTGGCGACAACGGCACATCCCCCGAGACAGCGCTCGGTGAGCCCCATCGCGGCGTCAAAAACACGGTCTATGAGGGCGGCCTGCTCGTCCCAGGGCTGATCGAGTGGCCCGCCCGAATTCCGAAACCGACTGTTTCCCGCATGCGGGCCTCCACCAGTGACCTCTTGCCCACACTCTGCAGCCTGCTGAAGATCTCACTGCCCGACCGCCCCCTCGACGGCATCGATATCAGCCCGACTTGGACCAAGGCCGCGGCAGAACGGCCCGCGCCGCTCTGCTTCTGGAAGCTCAACGACCGCGAGCTTGCCGACCGGATCGAAGCCCCCTGGATCGAGCCAGTCTGGCAGGAGGGCACGACGCCATTGGTGAAGCTATCGGGCGGCAAACCAACCCGTACCTTCAAGAACAACCGCTACGCGTTCCTTCCTAAAGACTTTACTTCCGGCAGCCGTGCCATCATTGCCGGAGACATGAAGCTGGTTCTGCACGACCGCCGCGACGGCGATGCAGTCGCCGAGCTTTTCAACCTCGCAACCGACCCAGGCGAAACGGAAAACCTGCTGTCTGCCAATCCGGCCGCTGCCTCAACCCTCCAGCAACAATTGACGGCCTGGCAACGAGACGTCATGAAAAGTCTGTCTGGAGCCGACTACCACAAGTAATTGCATTCAACCATCCAAAACCTCTTCCGGAATCGACGCCCCATGAACCATCTCGCCCAATCCTGCCAACCCCGGCAGGCATCCGTGACGCCCTGCCCCACAGCTGCCATCCCGGTCTCACGCCGGCGGTTTCTGGCGGCGGCCGGTGTGGCCGCGGCCGTCAGC
>CAZKSP010000303.1:0-3760 GCA_964555385.1 uncultured Chitinophagaceae bacterium | reverse complement strand
GCCAAGGCCAGAGACTGCCGCGAACACCCCTTCCGGAAGCTGGGGCGGCCTCAAGCATGGGCCGGCCAACGGTCAGATCGATGCCCTCCTCCTCAGCAATGGCAACCAGCTCAGCCTCAAGGTCGGCTGGTTGAGCAAATCGCTCTTCCGGCTGCTTGGCCATCAGCCGCCGAATCACGGCCGCCAACCGCCGGGGCACGTCGGTCCTCAGCAGTTCCACGGCCGGGGGTGTTTCCTGCTGATGCTGCAGAAGTTTCTGCACCATCGTCCCCTCAGCAAAGGGCGCCCGACCAATCAGCATGAAGAACATCGTGCAGCCGAGCGAATAGAGGTCACTGCGGATGTCTGCAGCCCTGGCATCACGGGCCTGCTCAGGAGAAATGTAGTCAAATGTGCCCAGCGTCATCCCGCTGACGGTGAGATCATGCTCGCCAGCCACCTGCTGAAGTCGGGCCAGCCCCATATCAACCAGCTTTGCCCGACCGGCTGGCGTGATGATGATGTTCGACGGCTTGATGTCACGGTGGGTGACGTTGCGGCGGGCTGCATGATCAAGAGCGGCAGCAATCTGCAGAGAGATGTCAACAGCTGCTGCAACACTCAGCGGGCCTCGCTGCCGGACCAGATCACGCAGGTTCGTGCCCTCGATGTATTCGAAGACAATGAAGTGCCAACCATCACTTGAACCAACTGCATGGACCAACCCGATGTTTTCATGGTTCAGCCGAGCTGCTGACTGGGCCTCGTTCCGGAACCGCCGCAGCATCTCTTCGTCAGCCGACTGATGCCCCGCCAGCACCTTGACTGCAACAATCCGGTCGAGAGTAGTGTCGAGGGCCTTGAAGACCGCCCCCATCCCACCCCCGCCAACAAATTCATCCAGTCGATAGTCGCCCAGCCTGCGACCCTCAAGCAGGCTACCCAGTTCGCTGACGGAGGTCGGCGGTGGAGGAGCTGTGCTGCCACCGGACAGAACTGTTGCGGCCGATTCATGCTCAGAAGGTGTCTCAGCCGAACCTCTGGCGGGTGGGCGGGCAGGCACAGAAGTCTGGTCGTTAGCGGCATCCATTCCCTTCGACGGTAGCACCACCCCGACGAACCGGCAACGCGGATGGCAATCGGCTTTCCCTGAGCGAGTACCGAGGGCAAAATAATCAGCCGCAGCAGGGCAGCCCCACGCCCCTGCCAATTGCCCCTTTCCCGGAGATTCAGAGATGACGCGTCCAGCCGCCCCCTTTGCCCGCGTTGCCAGCTGGTGTTTTGTCCTTGCCGGCATTTTTGCCATCCTTGGCGCCGCCGCCGTTGCGGCCCCCTGGGTGGCAGCAACCGTCATTGCAGTTTTCTGTGGCATAACGCTTTTGGCTGCCGGCATTTCGCAGTTGGCGATGGCGGCGGGCACCTATTCTTGGCGGGGCTTCTGGGTCATGCTGCTTTGCGGCGGCCTGTCGACCCTGGCCGGTGCCGGCATGCTGGCTCTGCCGAAAGCGGGCGTCGAGGCACTGGTGATCTTTCTGGGCCTGCTGCTGACCTTTGAGGCGGCGGCCAAACTCGCAGCGGCCTTGACCATTCGTGATGGCTTTCCCTGGGGTTGGCTGCTGTTTGACAGTGTGGTGACAGGTGTTTTGGGCGGCATCCTGCTGACGAGCAGTCCGGCCGCTGCCGGCGTTCTGCTGGGCATCTTCGTTGGCATTAACCTGCTTTCGAGCAGCTTTACCTTCCTGGCCGTCGGCCTCCACCTGAGGCGAGCCAGCCGGCTGGCCTGATGCATCGATTTCTGAAAAACTCAGAGGGGCTGGCGACACTAACACAACCTATCGTCAGCATTCTCAGGAGGTGCCGACAGGATGACACCAAGCCTGCCAGAACCACACGACCTAACCACCACGCGGCGGCAATTCCTGCACGTAGCGACCGCGACAACCGCGGCGGTCCCTCTGCTGGGCTCCAGCCACTTGGCTGCGGCACCTCCAGATCAGCACCTCATTGATACTCACACCCATTTCTATGATCCCCGGCGGCCGCAGGGGGTGCCTTTTCCGTCGAACAAAGATTCGCTGCTCTACCGTCCAGTCCTGCCGGAGGAATGGCAGCGGCTGGTCCAGCCGCTGGGCGTGACCGGCACGGTTGTCGTCGAAGCAAGCCCCTGGCCAGAAGACAATCAGTGGCTGCTCGACCTGGCAACTTCGCAACACAACTTGCCAGGCCTGCAGGGCATCGTCGGCGTGGTCGGCAACCTGCCGGTTGGCACTGCTGCATTCGCGGGGCTGATCGAAAGGTTTGCTGCCAATCCGTTATTCCGCGGCATCCGGTTGAACGGCAGCAAACTGCTGGCCGGGCTCGAACAGTCCGAATACCGCCGCGATCTTGGCAATCTGGCCGACCGGGGCCTGGCCCTTGATGTCAACCACGGCCCCTCGTTTGCCGCCGCCACCGCGGCAGCCCACGCAATTCCGGCACTCCGGATCGTGGTCGATCACATGGGTGGTGGCCGAATCACGGGCACCAGCCCTGCTGCCGATTGGGTCAGGCAGGTCGAGACCGCAGCCGCCCGGCCAAACGTGTTTCTCAAGGTTTCAGCCCTTATCGAGTCGGCTTTTTATGCGCAGCCCCAGCCGGCCGACGGCAGTGAGCGGCCCGCACCGCCGACGGACCCTGGCTTCTACCGCCCTTGGGTCGAACAGGTCTGGCGGGCCTTTGGACAAAAGCGGTTGCTGTTCGGCAGCAACTGGCCGGTCTCATTGCGGGCCGGCAGCTATGCCGATGTACTCGCGGTTATTCGGCCACTCGTCGCCGAGCATGGCCCTGAAGCTGAACGCTGGTTCTTTGCCGACGCCGCGCAATCCGCCTATCGCTGGCAGCAGAGCTAAGCAACGTGCAGCGTGGTATCGGGTGAGGTACCATCCCAACTGTGCCGATGGCTTTTCCCAAAATGAGGATCGCTCCATGCCCTCCCACTCTCCTGTTGTCGCCGGACTCCTGCCGGCGTTGATGCTTGTGATGGCCCTCCACTCCCTCCCAACCGCCAGTTCAGCGCCTGCTGAAACAAACTATGACGAATCACTGGTAGGCCCATTTGTGCTGCCCGACGTACTCGCCGGACCGGATGAGGTTCCAGCCAGTTCAGAAGCAGCGTGGAAAAAGACCACACGGCCACATCAGTTCAAGCTTCTTGAAAAGTATGTCTATGGACGAAAACTCCCCCCGGTCCCGGTCGCGGTCGTCGGTGAAGTCGAGCGGGCCGAGGTCGATCTGGGCAGTTCCAAGGGGATACGTCTGCAGGCAAAGCTACGGTTGGGAACGGCTGCTGATGCCCCAACCACCAGCGTTCTGCTCTATCTGCCGAAGACCAAGAAAAAAGTTCCTGTCTTCCTCAAGCTCAACTTCCGGGGCAATCAGGCTGAAACCGATGACCCCGGCGTCTGGCTGCCGACCGGCTGGGTGCCTGCCGACACACGAATCAAAGGAATTGCCGACAATCGGGTCACGGCTGCCTCCCGCGGCGGTCTTCAACGCCGCTTTCCGGTCGCCTCCATGCTGGGCCGCGGCTACGGGATGGCCACTGCCTACTGCGGCGACTTCTTCCCGGATCGCCCCGACGGCCGTCCGCAGAGCGTCCTGGCAAGCCTCGACCGCCCAGTCAGTGGCGAACTACCCAAAGATGAGCCGGGAGCAATTGGTGCCTGGGCCTGGGGGCTGTCACGGATACTCGACTGGTTGGTGACACTTCCCGAAGTCGACAGGAGCAAGGTAATCGTGGTGG
>CAZKSP010000302.1:0-3769 GCA_964555385.1 uncultured Chitinophagaceae bacterium | reverse complement strand
TAGGCACAGGCCGGGGTGGCATGGGAAATTGGTACGCTGGTAACCACGCCCACGGCATAGCCGCGTTGCTGCAGTGAGATGCCCAGCGGGGTGAGCGGCTGACCTGCTGGATCGACGTTGATCGCCTTATTGAACGTCTTCTTGCCACTGCACATGGCTGTGGCCGAGGCGGCCGAGTCGACGACCGCATGGGGGCAGTCACGGTCCTTGCCGATGAGATAGCGGCTGTCGGCGAGGCGATCCCAAGGGGTGGTGCCACCCCGCCGGGCGTCGTAACCGCCGGGCGTCGCTCCGCCTGGGGTGATGACCAGTTGGGCATCGACATCGAACTCGGTGCCTTTATTGGCCGGACTGGTGACACACCAGCCGAAGTCGGTGGTCGTTCCCCGGTATTGTTGGAAGGCAAAGACATCTCCACGGCCCTCGCTGTAGGGCACTTGCCCCTTGGCGGCAACAGCCGCAGCACGGGTGGTGTGCCAGTCGAGGCCATCGAAGACCACCAGCACAATCCGCTTGGCTCCGGCCTCGGCTGCCTGCAATTGCAGGTCATAGACATCGGTCTGGTCGAAGTAGTCGGCCTCAGGGTTGAGAGTGTCGTCGGGCAGACGGCCATAGAGGGCTTCAAGCCGGTCGGCATGTCGGTAGGGGCTGTTGACTCCCCGGACACGCTTCAGATCAGTGCCGAACGCATAGACCGGGATCAGCCGGTTAGAGTGGTTGGACCAGGTCACATACTTGCCCGGCTGATCACCCCAGTGGCCCCAGTCGGCCCGGCCAGAAATCTCAGCCTCGATTTGAAGCTGACGGATCGGGTCATCGGCAGCCGGGGTCGTGTTGGCAACAAACGGGCAGCTCGTCAGGCAGAACAGGAAGAGGAAGCGGTGCATGAATCAGCTCGTGAGCCAGTAGGAGAAATGTTGCTGTCGGAAACTGTGCAGTTCAAAGGTGCCATCACCACGAACGGCGACAGTTGAGGAGGCATTATTGCCGGACCCGCTTCCTTCCACCATCACGAGGTTCAGAGGACTGTTGCTCGTCGTGCTACCCCTTTCTGGGACTTCGTGACGGCTTTTTCGCGGCGTTTTCCTTTTTGTCCCAGCTTTGCGGTGGGTTCTTTTCGTAAATCGGAGCCCCATCAGCTTTCGGAAAGGTTGCCGCAATTGCTGAGAGCCGCTTGAGAGACTCGACGGCAGCGGGGTCTTGCGAGTCGATCAGGTTCTGTTCTTCCCAGGGATCGGTGACCAGATCGAAAAGTTTTTCCGGTTTACGGTCGGTGCCAACCCAAAGCTTGAACCGTTTGTCTCGCAGCACACGGTCATCGTAGGGCAGCTTTGGTACGACTCGTCCGCCCCGGAGTACAGCCGGACCACCGCCCATCGACATGATCCAGGTTCGCGGGCCGTCCTCGGCCTGACCCAGTATTAACGCTGCAAAAGATTTGCCGTCGACAACCGTACCATCAGGGATTTTTCCTTTGCCCAGTTCTGCAAAGGTCGGCAGGATGTCGGTGAAGTCGACCAGTGCGTCGGTCTCGACGCCAGCCGGGACCTTACCCGGGCAATTCACGATGAAGGGCTGGGCCGTGCCGTTCTGTTCGGACATCTTCGCCTTGCCACCCTGAACAACCCTTCCCAGCCGTCTGTTGCGCTGGCCACCGGTTCCGTTATCGGTGGTGAAGACGATGATGGTGTCGCTGCGAAGCTTTGCCTTGTCCAGAGCGGTCACGAGTCTGCCGATCAGTTTGTCGGTGTAGCGGACCATTCCTGCAAATAGTTCACGTTTATCGCGTGCATCTTTGTTGTCGGGAGTAGTTGTGAGCGGGCCGTGGGTGAGCACCATTGGGAAGTACAGCAGCATCGGCTTGTCGCGGTGCCGTCCGATGAAGTCAATCAGGTAATCACAATAAACATCGGGCCCAAACTTTCCCGTGTGGGTCTTGCTGCCTTCACCTTGAGTGGTGATGTAAGGATCCCAGTAGCGGTTTTCACTCGCGGGGTTTCCAGTTTCATATCCGGTCCACATGCACCAGGCATCGAAGCCAGCCTGATGCATGGCATCGGGCTCGACGCGATAGTCATCAATCTGCCACTTGCCGGCGGCGCATGTCGCATAGCCAGCATCCCGCAGAACATTTGCGTACGTGGCGTTTAATTTGGCGTCGAAATGCGCCCCGGCTCCCCAGCGTGGTACGTCCCAGTGGTTCGTCCATCCGTGTCGAAACGGATACTGGCCCGTCAGCAAGGTGACCCGGGTCGGGGTGCATTGCGGCATGCACCAGGCATTGTTGAACTTCATCCCCGTCGCTGCGAGCTGATCGATCGCCGGGGTGTCGATTCCCTCCGCCCCGTAACAGCTGATCCATTCCTTGCCGAGATCGTCGACCAAAATGAACAAGATGTTTGGCTGATCACCATCGGCCGCCAGGCCAGAACGCAAGTTGCCAGTGAGGAAACCAAAAACCAGACTGCATGCGAGAATCAAGATGCGTGCCATGACCAGCTCTTTCTGAGGAACGACGTCTGAACTGCCGACAGTTTAGTCTTGGCGTGATTGTTCAGGGGGGAAAAGGGGGAAGCGATTCTTGTTCGGCTTCCAGATGGCCGCCAAATTGCTTGCCGTCAGAATGTATTGCGAGCAAAAAGGTTTGATTCAAACCCATGCTGCCTGTGAGGGCAGTTGTTCAACTGCCGACCCACGTTTCCGCAAAACGTTTTGAGGCGTTGGTCAGGAAAAGAAACGATTGGGCTGAGCAGGAGTACCCGCCATGAGCGACCGCCGATTAGCTCAGTTGCACGATCCGGAACGACGTTCTCAACACCGTCGTTGACGGTCTGAGTCACTACCGCTGCAGGGCGATCACTCCGACGGCAAGGCGGCGGTCAGTGAAGTAGGGATCGCCGCCGCCATTGCGGCCCTCTGGCAACTGGTGAAACCGGTCGACCCAGTAATAGCCATCGAGTGCTCCCGCCTGAATGATGTCGCCCACCAATTTGTTGCGCTCTTTGTCGATGTCGGGGCTGATCTTGTGCGTGATGCCTCCCGTCGTACGACTGAGTTCAACCCGCTCATCAAAAGTGGCGGCACCCAACCAGAGCGGCTTGGCGTTGGTGTCCACCTCACGCGACTGCCAGAAGCGGACATGATGGCGTTGTTTTGGACTGTTACCGACGGGCTGCTCAAAGGCGGCGTCTTGTTTGCGACCCCAGAGATAGAGCGTGCTCACCGGTGCATGGGCATAGGGCTTGTGGAGAACCACATCGGCCGCAATCCGAATCGATGTCTGTAGCGTGATCGGATCGGCGGCAAACCAGCCAGCAGTGGCGAGGACGCGATGCAGTTCCTCTTCCGTGCCGATAAAAGCCACGTTGATTGCATCGCCTCGATGGCCGGCTGATGTCGTGGTATGCCGAGGGGAACGCACCAGAGCCGGATGTCCGTCGATTGTGCCGGTCGGCGTGCCGTCGAATGGTTCGGCCGTGGCGGTCATCGGACTCAGGGTTTGGCACGTGAGCAGAATCATCAGGACGAACGCTTGCCGGCCGCCACATTTTGTCGGCCAACACAGCCGCAAAGATAATGATGACGAGGGAAAAATCATCGTGCCTCTCCCAGAAGTTTTTTCGACGGAGGGTTAACCCGCGGCCTGCAGGCGTAACCTGATGGACAGTTTTTTTCAGCGTGATCTTGATGAACATGTTGTGGTTCATCCCGCAAAAGACGGTAGTGGAGGCAAAAGCTCTTCCTCAATGCCGGCTTTGGGGCTGAAAAA
>CAZKSP010000301.1:0-3773 GCA_964555385.1 uncultured Chitinophagaceae bacterium | reverse complement strand
TGAGGGGACGGCTCGGCGAATTACCCGGATTCCGGTTGGCTTGGATCGCTGGCGTGCGGTGATTGGTCAGGATCACTACTGGGAAATATTTCTCTTTGTCTCAACGCCACTGATCGAGATCGCCGGGAAGCGACAGGAGTCGTTTCCGGTAGTCTGCTGCTGTCTGGAACTGCCGGCGGGGCTTCCCACGGGTGATCGAATCACCGAGCGTCTTCGGCTGGCGGGTTTTGGCTTCAAGCGGTATCGCTATGAAACGCGACAGCAGCAGCCGGCATCTGCTCCGGTTCGCGAGTCCCCGCTCCTCTTGGGCGGTCGTCCGCTCTGGCTGCCGGCGGCAGCCCCGCCCCAACTGCCGGGATGGCTTCGGTGGCTCCCAGGTGCCTTAGTGGTGTTCGCCGTCCTGCTGCTGCTGCTGCTGCGTTTACGAGTGGGGCAGTCTCGGCGTCGGGTGCTCGTGCCATTGCCCGACCGGATTGAGCTACCACTGCCGGAGAAAGCAGACATGCCTCCTCTGTTAGCCGAAAAACAAGAAATCGAGACGGGACCGCCGGTCAATCCGTGAAGAACGGTTAGACGCGTGTCTGGCAGAGGCTGTGCGGAACCTACTTGCTGCCATGGGGGCGGCTGAAGGGGCGGCCACCCCTTCTTTCGCGCAGGCTGCCTAGTCTGCCTCGCTTCACGAGTGCGAGGCCTCTAGCAGATAGCCACTGATCCTGCCATTGTCCGCCGGCTGGTACTCCGCTAGAAACCGCCCCGTGATCGCCGCCAAAGGCTGTCGCGTGGTCGAGGATCTTGGAGGAGCCGTCGATGAAACAGGGTCTTACCAACTGTGAACAACGTCCCGTGGTGGCTGGTCGAATCGGTCCGGCAAAGCCGCGGCTGCGAATGGCCCAGGCCCACTCAGTCCGGCTGTCGCCAGCGGCACGGGCAGGGGCAAACGATCAGGTGTTTCTGCCACTTGGGTACGAGTCGGGCTATGACTATCCGCTGCTCGTCTGGCTTCCTGACAGCAGTGATGACCGCTTTGATCTCGGTCGGGTGATGGCACGGCTTAGCCTGCGAAACTATCTGGCTGTCCGTGCCGGTGGAGCCACCCCGGAAACCTGTTGGGCTGCCATCGAGCGGATGACCGACCGCTACAGCGTTCACCCGCGACGGATTTATCTTGTCGGAGAGGGCGACGGTGGTGCGGCTGCCTTCCGCATCGCCTGTAGGGAGCCTTCAGCGTTTGCAGGAGTCGTTTCTGTTGCCGGTCGCTTTCCACTTGATGAAGGTCTCTTCAGCCGGCTTGGTGACGTCCGGAGCCTGCCGATGCTGCTCTGCTGTGCTGCAGAGCCGAACGGAGTTGCGGCCCCGAATGCCGCCGATGTCGATCGCACTCTCAGGCTGTTCCACGCCGCCGGGGGGCAGCTTGGACTGCGGATTTATCCCGCTGTTGCTGATGCCGGGCGGTGCCTCTCCCGAAGTCGGGCAGTGCTGCGGGATCTTGATCGCTGGGTCATGGACGATGTCAGTCGTGGCCCGCTGGCACTGGCTGCCGCCGGTGTTTAGGGCACGCCGTTCTCTTGTCACCACCTGCTGCCGAGTGGCAGCATCACCAATATTGTCGAGGTCAGCATGAGGCAGATTATTCCCACCCCTGCGGCACGCCGCTCGGCCGGAACGCCGACCCTTCGTTCACTCGTGGCGGCCGTCGTTGACGACCTCCAGCGTCAGGCGGCAGACAGCGGCCGGCCGCTGCCGCAATTGACAATTGATGTGGCAGTTGGCCATCAGTTGCCGGCGGATGTGGCTGCTCTCCGGTCACTGCTTGAACGGGGGCTGGATGAGGCTGTGCGGGCGACTGCCGCCAGTGCGGCCATGGCCCGGAATGCCGAGGTCGTCGTCACCAGCGTTCAGTATTCCGATCGGCTTGAGCTTGAAATTGCCGACAGTGGCCCCGCCCGTGTCGAGCGGCAAGCTGCCGGAGGCCTGTTCGGCAATGGGAGTGGGGCAGAGGGCGCAGGATCGCTGCTCGACCGGCTCGCTGCCGTGGTGCGATTGGATGACTGCCCGGAGGGGGGCGTGGCCCTCACCCTTTCAATTCCGTTGGCAGTAGCGAGACGGGCGGCTGCCTGACCAATACACAGCGTGTCCGGATCGATGTTTTTTCCTGGAGGCCCGTCGATGGAGCCAGATCTCGCCGCCGAACCTGCCCGTCGGCCGGGGCTGACTCCGGTCCAAGTCATTGCTGCTGGCTTGGTGCTGGTGGCGATTGGCGTTGCGGTTTGGGCGGTGCAGGACCGTCCTGTCGTCACTGTCGAGGAGGTTGAGTTGTTGGCGGGGACCGTGCTGGCCCCTGCCGAACTTGCTCAAATGGAGGCGGTGTTTGGCCGAGCCGAGCTTTCCGGGCATCGGGTGGAAGAGGGACGGCTCTTTGTCAGCCGCGGGCGACAGGGCATCTACTTGAGGGCACTTGTTGATGCCGGTGCCTTGCCTCCCGAATTCGGCGGTAGTCTACGGCGGGCTATTGAGAGCGATAGCCCCTGGCGCAGCCAGGCGAGTCAGGCGGAGCGTCTGCGAATTGCCACTCAAGAAGAGCTTTCATTGGTGATCCGTACCATGCCAGGCATTGAGCAGGCAGCGGTACTGTACGACCTCGAAGTGGATGGTCGGCTGTTTCGCGAAGGCCGTGAGGAAATTCAGACCGCCAGTGTGAGTGTTCGAACCGAACCGGGAGCGTCTCTCGATGTCCACCGGGTGCAGGCGATCCGTGTGCTGGTGGCCTCGTCGATCGCAGGGCTTCGCGCCGATCGGGTGGCGGTGACCGATCTCCGCAGCGGCCAGGTCTATGACGGTCCATTGGTCTCGGATGCCGAACTGGTTGCCGGTGATCCCGAGCGAGCCCGTGCCGTTGCCTACGAACGGCATGTGACCGCAAAGATTCGCCAGGCACTTGCGTTCATTCCCAAGGTTGTTGTTGAGGTCAACGCCTCGCCGGGCATGCCTCCCCCTGCTGAGCAGGTCGTCCGGTCGACAGTCAGCCTGCCATCGCGGGCGGCAGCCAATTCACCGGCCACGCTGTCGGCCACCGATGCGGCATTCGACTCAAAGCCACCGCGAGAGCGGATCGTGCAGGTTTCAATTGCGATTCCTGAGGGTTACCTGGTGCGGGTTTGCGGGCAGGCAGAGGGGGTAGAGCCAGCGGTGAACGATCCAGCTTCGGCCGAACTCGATCGACTGGAGCGACTCGTGGTCGGATTGGTTCCGATCAGTCCCCCATGGAGCCGCGCGCAGGTGACTATCACCCGTTTTCCAGGGGCTGAGGCGATGGCCACGCTGCCGGTTGAGCCGCTCAAGCCATCAGCAGTTGGCCTGCCGACCGCTGGAGTTGGCGCTGAACAGGCAGCTGCTCGTTCAGCAGAATCGGCCAGCCGTATGCTGGCGGGTTTGCCCCTGCCCGCAGATCGATCGATTGTGCTCATTTTTAGTTTCGCAGTGGCGGTTATCGGTGGTCTGGTGTTGTTGCTTGGAAGATCGAAGCAGCCGCTCCCAAGGCCGGTGTCTGGTGGCCATCGTGACTCGATCGACTGGTCAACCCTCAGGCGGCCTGGTTCCTTTGATACCCATGGGGAGGCTGCATGATCGCTCGTAGCCAGCATTCCCTTTCGTGTCGGTGTGAACAACCAATGTCTGCCTGCGCGACGGTTGGTCGCACATGCCGCGGTATATTTTACTGCCTCCGCTGGCTTGCCTTGCTGGTGGTCCTGACAGGTGGAGCAGTCGTCGAAGCT
>CAZKSP010000300.1:0-3775 GCA_964555385.1 uncultured Chitinophagaceae bacterium | reverse complement strand
GCTCCTCCGCTCGCCAACGAAAGCTATCGAACTGTCTGCCCGTGGCCGGATCGACCAGCAGCAAGTCATTCCGCATCCAGGCCAGCAGCCGGGATTCACCGGCAAGCGTAGCCAGGACAGGCGTGCTGTAGCTGGCCAGTTCATCACCTGATCGCCAGACTTCTCCTCCGGTCGCAAGATCAAAAGCAACCAGGCCGCTATCGAGGCCTTTGACCAGGTCGAGCCGTTGAGGATCGTCAGGGAAAGCATCGGGGGGGCTGCCACCAACCTGCACAATGACAAGCGTTTGACGCTGCCCGCCAGCAGGTTGGAATACGATTGGCGCGGCGGCAACTCCAAAAAAGTTCTGCACCACGCGGTACTGGGCGGTGGTATCGACCTGCCATAGCTGGCTGCCATCACGAAGTGACCAACAGGTTAACAATCCTTCCGCCCCATAGGTCACCACCCGATCGGCCACAATCACCGGTGCTGCCCGCGGCCCGCCGTCATAGCCGAACATGTCGGTGTAGTCAGTGGGGGTTCGGCTCTCCCAGAGAAACTGACCGGTTTCAGCGGCCAGACACCGCAGCCGGTTCTCATTCCCAACCCGATCGAAAACGAGGGCCACTCCTTGCCCAACAGCCGGGCTGCAATAGCCTTCGCCCAACTCAAGCTGCCAGCACTGCTGGGGGCCAGCCTCCGGCCAGGGCTTCAGGATCCCGGTAAGTTGGCTTCGGCCGTTAGCCGTCGGGCCCAGAAATGTTGACCAGTCTTCACCAGGCCGCGACCAGGTGGGCAAGGGTTGCTGAATCGATGGTGCTTCGACGGCCAACGCCAGCACCGCAGCATTCGCCAGAACTGCTACGGTGAAAAACGGGACCAGTTGCGGTTGTCGTTTGCGTACCATGTTCCAGAGATATTCTTGTCGGGAGAGATTCTCGCAGGATTGCGACAGCAGACCAAAACGAGACGAACCATGATTCGGTTTTTTGTTCGGGTGGGCAACCCCATGCCAATCGTGCAGCGCCGGAGAGCAAGCTCAACGAGCTGGCCAAGCATTATTTCCCTCGAGTGAGTAAAGGCCTGAGCTCCGATCCGCACCCCGCAGATTTGTCGTGCCGAAACGAACATTCGGTGGACGAGCATGAGCCGATTCCTGTTCTCTCAAACAAGCCGCAACGCATCATGCCAGCCCCAGCTAAAGCCGTTCGCGTCGGCGGCATCACCATCCCTGCCCATGCTCTCCAGTGGCAGTTCAGCCGCAGCCAGGGCCCCGGGGGCCAAAATGTCAATAAAACGAATACCAAGGTCGAGCTTCGCCTCGATTTACGAAATCCTGACTTCTTGCCTGCCGGAATTGCACGGCGACTGCGGCTGCTTGCCAGCAGCAGAACCACCTCCGCCGGTGAACTGGTGATTACCAGCCAACGTTTTCGTGAGCAGCAGCGGAACATCGCGGATTGCCTCGCAAAACTGTCCGACCTGCTGGCCAAGGCCCTCGTCCCGCCCACAATCAGACGGGCGACGAAGCCCTCGCGGGCATCACAGAAACGGCGGCTAAACGCCAAGCGACGCCGTAGCGAGACCAAGCAGATGCGACGACGAGTTACCGACTGAATGGGCTAAAGTCGTTCAGATGGGTTTGCCCGCTTGCTATACTTAGATGGAACCCGACCCCGGCGATTTGGCGGCCCGAAACCGATCCTTACGTATTCGAGCCACTGATCGCATTCACGACGGAAGGACTCGCGATGCCATCGCCACGTGATATCGACAGTGTGCTCAAAAACTGGGACTACACCCCGGGGGAGGTGACTGCCCGCCGCGTGAAGGCTCGAAACGGCCGCGAAGTGCTGCAGATGCGGGTAGACATGGGGCTGCTTCAGATGGAAACCGATCGTCGCCCCGACGGCACACGCCCCCACGGGGCTGAGACCTATTTCGACTATCTCGTCGGTGAGGTCATTCGCGAGGGGGAAGGCTTTGAGCTTTCGGACGAGCAATGCTCTGAAGCCGATCGAGAATTCGTCCAATTCTATCATCGCCGGCTCTGTTGGCTGTCGCTGCGGGAATACCACCGGGCAGCCAGAGATGCAGACCATAGCCTTGCCTTCATGGACTTCGTGCGGGAACACTCACCCGACCACGATTGGACCCTGTCTCACGAGCAATACCGTCCTTTTGTGCTATTCCACCGGGTTCAGGCAGGGGCACTTGCCATCCTTGACGATGACGGCCCCGAATTGGCGATTGCCGAAATCAATCGCGGCCTCGAGCAGTTTCGGGAACTTTTCATCCGTTATGACGCCGAAGATCAGTTTGAAACCGATGAACTGGTTCAGCGACTGCGGGAGATGCGAGAGAGTGTCCGCCGCCGCTTTGAGGTGGGGCAGACCTTGGACGAGCAACTCGCCGATGCCGTGCGGTGCGAGAACTACGAACTGGCAGCAGAGCTTCGTGACCAACTTCGGCACAATGAGGTCGCCACTGGTCCATCCTCCCGCCCCCGCAAAGCTCGGGGTGACTCAGACGCCGACCTCAGCCGAAACTGACCAGGCTGTGCCTGAACTTCTTGAAAAAATTTCAGACTGTGAGGAGCAATCAGACGCCTCACGACTGGCAGCTTGGAGAAGCTGGGAGGAGCTGCCTGCGAGCAACGATCAATTCTGCTGATTTTCTTCGGTTTGGCACGCGAGCTGCACACTCGTGAGCTCGACTTCCAACCTGAAGAACACTCCGCCAGTTGAGAGAACGATCAATGCCCGCCATGCCTCTTTCCGCCCCGTCCCGTCCGCTGAATCCATCGCAGCAGCGAGTACCCTCCCAGTCCGGCGGGGCCGACTGCTACACCCTTCGGCTAAACGCCGAAGAGTCCCTGATTCGGGCGATTCTGGTCGAATCGATCGACTGCCTCTTTTCAGATATCGATGAAACGGGGGCCTCAGGCCGAAGCGACTCGATGGACGAGCCACTGCTTGACCAGATCGACGATCAGCGGGTGCAGTTCCACGGACAACTGACGGCCCCACCACGAGTTCGGCGTCGGCAGAAGCTGGTGGCCTCACGAGCCGTTTTCCACGCCGTGGTGCGACGGTAGGATGCGGCAGACAATGCCGCCCCTCCCCCGAGTCAATCATGAACGGAACCGTCTTGCTTGAACCGGCCGCCTGCCGAACCCGGCAGCAGCGGCTCTGCCGCTGGCTTGAAGCTGCCGGCGTCGATCTGGCCATTTTCACTGCTCCTGAACAGATCGAGTATTTCACCGGGCATCGGTGGGACTTTCGCTTCTCTCCGGTCGCGGCCCTGCGGGCTGATGGCCAGATGCTGCTGGTCTGCCCCGACAAGCCAGTCGAGGCAGAAGCCGTGGACGATCTCCGAACCTACGAAGCGAAGTGGCGTTCAACGCTCCGACTCGACCAGCAGGAGGCCTCGGCCGCCGTGCTGGCCGACTGGCTGGCCACCGGCCAGACGCCCCGGCGGGTAGGCATCGAATTTTCTTCCTGTCCTCCTCACGTCAGCCGCTGCTGTGGGAACAGCGAACTGATTGACCTCGAGCCTGAAGTGCTGCGGCTGCGGCGACGAAAAGATGCCGATGAACTTGCCTTGCTGAAGCGAGCGATTGCAGCGACTGGCCGCATGTACGAGCGGGCGAGGGAGATCATCCAGCCAGGCCTCAACGAACTTGAGATGTTCTCGGCACTGCAGAGCGTCGCGGTGGAATGCTGTGGCGAAATGCTCACCGGCACCGGCAACGACTATGCCTGTGGCATGCGGGGCGGGCCGCCGCGTGACC
>CAZKSP010000299.1:0-3781 GCA_964555385.1 uncultured Chitinophagaceae bacterium | reverse complement strand
CACCTCAATGCCGAGGAAGAGCCCGAGCATCCCGACTATCCCAAGAACCCCGATTTTAAAAAACGGTTCGGCCCCCGAGGCGTCATCCATTCATTTGCTGACGGGCGGATCAAGGACACCGGCCCGCTGACCAAAAAGCGAATGGAGACGATCGACGAAGAGGTGACCGCGAAGACGCTCGACTTCATGCAGCGGGCCAAGGACGCGGACAAGCCATTCTTCATCTGGTGGAACTCAACCCGGATGCACATCTGGACGCACCTGAAGGAGGAGTCAGCGGGCAAGACGGGCCTGGGCATCTATCCCGACGGCATGGTTGAGCATGACGGCCATGTGGGCCATTTACTCAACAGTCTTGAAGCGATGGGCCTGGCCGAGAACACCATCGTGATGTACTCCACCGACAACGGTGCAGAAGCGATGAGCTGGCCCGACGGTGGCACCACGATGTTCCGGGGTGAAAAGAACACAAACTGGGAAGGCGGCTACCGGGTACCCTGCGTCATCCGTTGGCCGGGGGTGATCGAGCCGGGCACCGTGGTCAATGAAATTGGCTCGCACGAAGACATGCTGCCGACCCTGCTTGCCGCCACTGGCGATACGACGGTGAAGGACAATCTGCTTGAGGGCCGCACGGTTGGCGGTCGAACCTACCGCGTACACCTCGACGGCTACAACCTGTTGCCGGCGCTTCAGGGGGCTGCTGACTGGCCCCGCCGGGAATTTCTTTACTGGACCGACGATGGTGACGTGGCGGCGTTGCGATACGATCAGTGGAAGATCTGTTTTCTCGAGCAAAGGGCACACGGTATCAACGTCTGGCAGGAGCCGTTTGTGGAACTTCGGCTGCCAAAGCTCTTCAACCTGCGGAGTGACCCCTTCGAGCGGGCCGACCACGAGGCGATTGACTATGGCCGGTGGCGGGCTGAGCGGATGTTTGCCTTCGCCCCGGCGGCAGCCTTTGTGAGTCGCTGGCTTGAGAGTTTTCGCGAGTTTCCCCCTCGGCAGAAGCCGGGCAGCTTCAACCTCGATCGGGTGATGGAGGCGGTAATGAGTCCGCAGGGTACCGGCCGCTGAGCGAAGGCCGATTGCCTACTGGTTGATGTGCACAACAGTCGCCGGCGGGAAGCCATTGAAGTGCGTCGAGCTGGCTGCTGAGTAGGCGCCGATAGTATCGCTGTAGAGGTAGTCCCCCAGGTTCAGTTCCGGCAGCTGTTCCGCCAGGCTGATGGTGTCCAGGGCATCGCAGGTCGGCCCGAAGACAGCGCAGATCTGGGTTGGCCCTGGCTTGAAGCTCTTCAGGTGGTAGGTGCAGTGGTCGAAAATAATGCCTGAAAAGGTGTGGTAAACCCCGTCATCCACGTAATAGCAGAGTTTGTCGCCGCGGGTCGCCTTGCCGATGATCTTGCAGACGGCAGTGCCAGCGGACGCAACCAAAAACCGTCCCGGCTCGGCCAGAATTTCGATTGGCTCAGGGAACAACCGGTCCAGTTCGTGATTGATCTTCTTAGCTAGCGAGGCGAACTTTGGCACGCTGGCGTCGTAGGCAGCCGGGAAGCCGCCCCCAATGTCGAGCAATTGCAGGTTGAAGCCCCGCGACTTGGCCTCGGCGAAAATGCCGGCGGAGAGGTGCAGCGCCTGGATGTAGTTTTCAGGATTGGTGCATTGGCTGCCGACATGGAACGACAGCCCCTCAACAGTCAGACCGTGGTCGTGGGCAAAAGCGATCAGATCGACAGCCTCGCCAGGCAGGGCCCCGAACTTGCTGGAGAGTTCGACCATCGATCCAGTATTGGGGACGCGTAGCCGTAGGGCGAGGCCGGCGTTGGGGGCATGTTCGGCGATCTTCTTGACCTCTTCCTGATTGTCATAGGTGACCAGTGGCTTGTAGCGGTCAAGTTCACGGAGGGTTTCGATCGGCTTGATCGGATTGGCATAAATGATTTTGTCCCAGATAAAGTCCTGCCGCTGCTTGGCTGGCAGGTGCTTGATCAGGCTGTAGACCGTATGGAATTCCTGCATGCTGGCAACATCGAAGCTGCCGCCAAGCTTATAGAAGGTTTCGACGATTGCTGGGTCGCTGTTGACCTTGACGGCGTAGTAGGCCTGCACCCGGGGGAAGTGCTTTCGGAAGGCCGCATAGTTTTTTCTTAGTTCGGCATGGTCAACGACGAACAGGGGTGACCCATGGGATTTGGTGAGGTCGAGCAGGGTTTTCTTATTCATGGCAGGGCCGCTGCGGGTGAGAACTAGTTGCGTAAGAATAGCGGAACGGGTCGAGCATCAAAGACGGGCCGCAATGTAAATTCTGGAACAACTGCCTAGCCCAAGGAAAGCCGGGCAGGAAGCCCGAGCTTTCCGTGAAGCCATCCCGGTCACTGCCACTCGGTGGCCGGATGCCGCCGATGAGCAGCAGCGGGCGGAGGCCCGCCAGGGAAAGCTTGACAGGATGTTGATACTTTCCGTGAAGCAGCTACCGCCGATGAGCACGAGCAGAAGCGTGCGAACCTTGGCTTCGCATGCTTCTGCCCCTAAGGAAAGTCGGGCAGGAGGCCAATGGTGTTCGGCACGGATTCTGTGTTGTTTTTGAGGCACTGAAGAACGGTGAAACCACGGCCGCCAGCCCGGGGATAGCGTTGCGTGTCCCCCGGCGTGCGGCTTTTGATAATTCGCTGAGCGGAACGGAATTCCGGGAAGCCCGAGGCGCGAGCCGAGGGAATGCGTGTCTGGATTCAAACAACGCGGTTTCCCTCAGCTTGCGCTTCGGGCTTCAAAGCAATGGCTTTTTCTCACTGGTACGGGTGAAGCCTCGCCATCAGAACTTGCGGCAAGACGGAGCGTCGTCTGGTGCTCATTCGATTGCTCGGCAACTTGTGTGTCGAACAGGGTTGGCAGGAAGCCCGAGCTTTCCGTAAAGCCATCCCAGTCACTGCCAACCGAGCGGCAGGATGCCGCCCATGAGCAGCAGCGGGCGGAGGCCCGCCAAGGAAAGATCGACAGGATGTTGATACTTTCCGCGAAGCAGCTGCCGCCGATGGGCACGAGCAGAAGCGTGCGAACCTTGGCTTCGCATGCTTCTGCCCCCAAGGAAAGTCGGGCAGGAGGCCCGAGCTTTCCGTAAAACTAGCCGCTCGGGGCTGCCCATACCCACTCGCTGGACGTTCACGTCGGCCCTCCCGGCCGCCGTTCACTGCACGTCCGCTTCGCTTCGCCATCGTGGCTCCGCTCGCTTCCGTAGCCCGCTCGCGGGCACGGGTAGCCCCTCGCTCGTCAATCGCAGTTGGTGGCTGACGGTCGGCGGTGCGGGCTGATGGTGTGGGTGTGCTGTGGACGGCGGGCACGGAAGTTTTAGCGTCGTGCGTTCGTGGCTAACCGAAAAAACCATGCTTCGAAGCCCGAAGCGCAAGCTGAGGGAAACGGCGTTTTTTTCTCCAGAAAACTAGTTCCCCCAAGGGTTCGCGGCTCGGTCTTCTCGGGGATCAGTCCCGCGCAATACAACATCAGGAGGTGGAGGCGACCTAACTAGCAGGACGTAAGGCGAAGCAACCACCCCACACGTTCACCGAGCGGCAGGATGCCGCCCATGAGCAGCAGCGGGCGGAGGCCCGCCAAGGAAAGATCGACAGGATGTTGATACTTTCCGCGAAGCAGCTGCCGCCGATGGGCACGAGCAGAAGCGTGCGAACCTTGGCTTCGCATGCTTCTGCCCCAAGGAAAGCTCGGGCCGGAAGCCCGAGCTTTCCGTAAAACTAGTCCCCATCTGTCAGCAAAAAGTTCTTGA
>CAZKSP010000298.1:0-3822 GCA_964555385.1 uncultured Chitinophagaceae bacterium | reverse complement strand
GGCCAGCGGCTTGTCGAGTTCGGCTCGGTAAGCCGGCACCTCGACAGCCAGTGAGGTCGAGTCACCGGGGTCGTGGCCGGCGATGGCCTCCAGCAACAGGGCATAGTCTTCGGCTGAGCGGGCCATCGGACCGATCTGATCAAGGCTCGATGAGAAGGCGACCAGTCCGCGGCGGCTGACCCTGCCGTAAGTCGGCTTGAGGCCGGTGATGCCACAGAGCCCGGCCGGCTGGCGGATCGAGCCGCCAGTGTCCGAGCCGATGGCCAGCGGGGCCATGTCGGCGGCGACGGCTGCGGCTGACCCACCACTGGAGCCGCCCGGTGCCCGGTCATGATCCCAGGGGTTCCGGACGAGCCCAAAGGCCGAGTTCTCGTTCGAGCCGCCCATGGCGAACTCGTCCATGTTGGTCTTGCCCAGAATGACGCAGCCTGCCTCCCGTAGCCGCCGCACCACATCGGCGTCGTAAGGCGGCCGGTAGCCGGCAAGCATCTTCGAGGCGCAGGTAGTCGGCTGATCGGTCGTGCAGAGAACGTCCTTCACCGCCACCGGCAGGCCGGCGAGCGGACCCAGTGGTTTGCCGGCTGCCCGGTCGGAGTCACTGGTGGCAGCCTGGGCCAGTGCCCCGTCACGGTCTACTGACAGAAAGGCGTTGATCGTCGGGTTGGCTGCTTCGATCTGCTTAAGAAAGGCCTCGGTGCAGGCGACAGAGGTAATCTCACCAGCGGCAAGTGCGGCAGCGAGGTCGGCAGCAGAGCGATCGGTCAGCGGCATCGGCTTTCGTCTTGAACGGAGGACTCAGGCGGTTCGTTCAGCAGCCTCAGGCCGAACCCGATTCGCCCAGGACGGCGGGAACCAGAAAAGACTCTCCGTCATGCCGCGGGGCCATGGCGAGGGCCTGCTCGGTCGACAGCGATGCTGCGGGCGTGTCCTCCCGAAAAACATTCTGGGCGTCAAGCGGATGGGCGAGTGGCTCGACGTTTGCGGTATCGACCTCCGACAACTGCGAGACAAAGCCGACGATCTTCGTCAGCTCTTCTGTCAGGCTAGACAGTTCAACGCCACTCAGGGCCAGGCGGCCAAGCAGAGCAACCTTCATCACATCGTCAGCGGTCAGGCCCGGCTGCGTGTCTTTCTCGGCTGCCATTGCTCAAGTCTGGGGGCGGAGGGATGGGCAGGAAGGCAGCGAGAGCCGCCGTCGGTCAAGTAAGGCCTAAGGACGGGCGCGGGGACCGGCTGGCACGGCCTCTTCGGCAACAGGCTTGGCCTTTTCGACGCTCGGCAGCCGGAAGGGCTTGTGCCGCACCAGTTTGGTGACAGCTCCACTGCGAATGCACTGGGTGCAGACCAGCCGGGTGGCAGTGGCGCCACTGGCGAGGGTGATCCTCAGCCGCTGGAGGTTGGGCTTGAACTTTCGCCGGGTGATACCAGTGATCTTGGTGCCGACGCCGCCGAGATATTTTTGCTTGCCGCGGATCGTAACCGAGTTCCCCATCGAGAACCCCTTGCCGCAGATTTCACAGCTCCGTGCCATCGCACCACCTTTTGAGTTTTCTGATACCGAAACCGCAAGCATACCCGAGTCGTCCGATGCCGCAAGACGAGCTGTTCCCGGCTCAGGCTGAGCCGCGGATCGCCGCCGGAGCCAGTGCCGCCAACACCGCCTCGTGCAGCCGGCCGTTGGTGGCCAGCCCGTCCCCAGCGTCGATGGCCGTGCGGCCGTTCCAGTCGCTGAAACGCCCCCCCGCCTCGGCCACCACCACCGAGGCGGCGGCGGCATCCCAGGCGTTGAGCAGCGGGTCGACCATGATGTCGGCCCGGCCGGTTGCTACCAGCAGATAGCCATAGCCGTCACCCCAGGTGCGGACGATGCCGCAGGCATCCTCAAGTTCCAGCCGGATTTTGCCCCCGGCAGCGTCGGCGTCGAGCACAGCTGGCCGCCGCCGAAAATCACGGAAGTCACTGGAGCAGATCAGGCTGTCAGCCAGGTCACCCCGACCGGAGACCCGGGCCGGCGTTGGCTGCTCGTCACCCCGCTGGTGCCAGGCGCCGCCGCCGTGGGCTGCGTAGACCAGTTCGTCGAGGGCCGGCATAAAGATGACACCCAGTACCCCAACGCCCTCGCGGCGACAGCCGACGAGAGTGGAGTAGAGGGGCACGCCGCTGATGAACGATTTGGTGCCGTCAATCGGATCGACGACCCATTCGAAGCCCGAACTGCCCGGCCTGCAGCCGGTCTCCTCTCCCAGGAAGGCGTCGTTGGGAAACGCCCCGAGCAGCCGCCGGCTGAGAATCTCTTCGGCTGCAACGTCGGCGGCTGTCACCGGCGAGGCATCGGCCTTGGTCCGGACAGCAAGCTGCGGGTTTTGAAACCAATCGAGCGTTCCGCGGCCCGCTTCGCGGGTGGCCGTCAACGCGACCTGTAGCCTCGCCTCCAGTTCCGGATCAGGCATCGGTGTTTCCTTCTGGTGAGTTCGCGGCTCCAGAGCTGGGGATAGCCGCAGGAAAGGGGCTTTGCCCCGTGGTGGGAAACACCGATAGAAGCAACAACAGGCCGGCACCAGCCACCAGAAAACTATCGGCAAGGTTGAAGATCGGCCAATCAATCACCCCGTCGAGCCGGAAGTGAATGAAATCCCGCACGGCATACACCGGCAGTCCTTGCCGGGCCAGCGGAGCATGCCAAGCGAGGCCGGGCAGGCCCAGCCGATCGTAGAGGTTGCCAAGAATGCCGCCGCTGATCAGGGCGAGCGCCACCACCAAGATGCCGTCGCCCGGCAGCCGCAAGCTGCTTACCGCAACGACAATACCAAGCAGAGCCGCGAGCGAAACCGTAATGAACAGCCAGCCCATCCCCTGCCCTAACCCGAAAAGCGCACCCTCGTTGAGGTTGGTCTCCCACCAGAGCATGTTGGGAATAACCACTGTCCCGGGATTCATGCCGGGCATTCCCAGCCGCTCGAAGGCGATCGCCTTGGTAATGAGATCAGCAGCCGTCGTTGCTGTCACAACAGCCGCGAACACGGCCCAACTGCCGAGTCGGGCGGGTGAACGGATGGCTGATGCCGGTGGTGAAGGAGCGGACACGGCGGCAATGGCTTGCGGGTCGGGAACGGTATCCGCGCCGGTCGCACCGGGAGTCACCGGGGCTGGCGGGGCCGGAAGTTGGAGGCCTCAAGCTTCTCGGCACAGCGGATACATGTGCTTGCGTAGGGTAACGCCTCCAGCCGCTTTTTGGCGATCACGCCGCCGCATTCTTCGCAGGTGCCGTAGGTCTTCTGCCGAATGCGGTCGAGGGCCTGCTCGACGAGTTCCAGGGTGTCCTCCTCGCTGGCCATCAGCGACAGCGTGAATTCCTGCTCGAAGGCATCCGAGCCAATGTCGGCCATATGAACCGGCATGGTCGAGGCATGCCCGACCGGCTCATCCCCGTTGCGGCCGAGAGCCGCATCGGCCATGGTGCTGACATCCCCTCTAAGGCGGCTGCGAACCGCCTCTAATGTCTTGCGAAAAGCCCGCATCTCAGCAGCTTTCATCTTGAATGTCCTCCGCCTTGGTGCACACGCGACCACCGGTGCGGCGTTTGCAAAACGCCAGCGACCGGACGCCGCAGAACCTAATCGTGTCGACCACAGAGTCAACTCTGCAGCCACAAACCCCCTATTGTAGCTGGTTTTATGAGTAGCGAAAACAGGCCTGCGGGAGTATCTTTTGAACATGTCGGGGCTCTGCCGTCGCAGGCCTGCTACCGTCACCCGCGGGACCTTTCGCCGTCTCGCTTGAGTCGCGGTTTCCCTCGTGCCGACGATAGCTGGTGGGCGGATT
>CAZKSP010000297.1:0-3838 GCA_964555385.1 uncultured Chitinophagaceae bacterium | reverse complement strand
CACCTTTCTGCTGCTGTTGGCCCTGGAAAAACATCTGCTGCTGCATACCGACTCAACCCGGGCCGGCGGTTGGAAGCGGCAGACCGGCCGTGAAATTCTAGGGAAGACGATCGGCATCGTCGGCATGGGCAGAATCGGCAAGGAGGTGGCCAAGCGAGCAATCGCCTTCGGGATGACACCGCTGGGGTACGACGTCTATTGGGATGAAGCATTTGCGGCTGAACATGGTGTGGAACGAGTCGAAAGCCTCGCGGAACTCTTTCCCCGGGTTGATTACCTGTCGCTGCACACCAACCTGACACCTGAAACCCGCGATCTGATCCGGGCTGATACGATCGCGCAACTTAAGCCCGAGTGCATTGTTCTCAATTGCGCTCGCGGTGAGATTGTCCATACGGCTGATGTTGCCGCAGCTCTCGCCGACGGTCGGCTGCGAGGCTACGGCACTGACGTGCTCGACGAAGAGCCGCCAGCAGCTGATCACCCGTTGACGAGGCTGCCCAACTGCCTGGTCACTCCGCACATTGGCTCGCGAACACTTGAGAGCGTCCAGCGGCAGGCAATGGCAGCCGTGACAAACCTGATTCGCGCAATGCACGGCGAACCGCCGCTAGCACAAGTCAACCCTGAGGTCGCGATCCACAAGGTCGTCTGAGCCACCTTCATCGTGCCCGAAGTTCATCACCCACACTTTCCCTCGAACACTCGCCATGTCTGAAACCTTTCACGTTGTCCCGGTATCGGCCCACGAGCAGATCGTGCGGGCCGCCTACACTGCCCGCGGATTCACATCCGCCGAGGCCGACCATGCGGCCCGGCTGGCCACGGCCGCCACCCGCCATGGCATTCGGACCCACAATGCCATCAAGGCGGTACACCTTGACGATCTCTTTGGGTCGAAGGCGGGTGGCTGTACGCCTGGTGCCGAAATCAAAAGGCTGTCCAGCCGCTTTGATGCCGCCGAGGTCTGGGATGCCCAGAAAAAACTCGGCCAGGCAGTCGCCTGGGAGGCAATCGATCGCTGCATCGAGCTGGCCGACCGGCACGGCACCGGCACCGTTTCCGTCGATAACGCCTTTCACTATCTCTGGGGCGGCGGCTATGTGATGGAGGCTGCCAAGCGAGGCTACATCGCCTACACCAACTGCACCGCGTCACTGGCCGAGGTTGTGCCTTTTGGCGGCGTCTTTCCGACCCTGGGCACCAATCCACATTCCTGGGGCTTTCCGACGGTTGATGCCGTTGGTTTTCCGGTGGTGATCGACTGGGCGACTTCGGTGATTGCGATGGGCCGCGTGCAGCAGTTCCAGCGAGAAGGCAAGTCCCTGCCCGCAGGGGCGGCGGTCGACAAGGATGGGCAGCCCACGACTGATCCCAATGCCGCCACGTCGCTGGTGCCTTTTGGCGCGCATAAGGGCTACGGCCTTTCGTTAATCAATGAAATCGTTGCAGCTTTTATTGGTGGCTCGCTACCAACCATTCGCAGCCGGGCGCCTGTGGCTGCCGAGAAGCAGACGTGCGGGTTCTTTTTCCAGGTGATTCACCCCGAGGCAATCTCCTCAGGCTGCTTTGCCGCCGGCCGGTCGCAGGCAGAAAACGTGAAGGCGGTGCTGGCCGACATTCTCGGGCATGGCAACGATGCCTGCCTGCTCCCGGGACAGCTCGAAGCAGGTTTCGCAACCCGCAGTGATGCCGCTGGCGGCCTGCTCTTTTCGGCCGCTGAGGTGGCCGCACTCAACGAGATTGCCGCCGAGGCCAACGCATCGCCGCTCGACGCGGCGACCCTGGCGACGGCCTGAAGCACATCCATTCCTCAGCATCACTCCAAAATAAGAAGGACTCCGCATGAGCCTGCCAATCAAGCCCGCTGCTTCCTGCCAATTCGACGCCGTTTCGCTCGGTGAAGTGATGCTGCGGCTCGATCCGGGGGAGGGGCGAATTCGCAGTACGAGACAGTTCCAGGCCTGGGAAGGTGGCGGTGAGTACAACGTGACCCGTGGGCTGCGCAAGTGCTTTGGCCTGAAGACGGCAGTCGTGTCGGCTTTCGTCGATAACGAGATCGGGCACCTGATCGAAGACTGCATCATGCAGGGGGGTGTCTGCACCGACTATCTCGTCTGGCGGGCAGATGACGGCATGGGACGGACTGTTCGTAACGGTCTCAACTTCACCGAGCGGGGCTATGGCATCCGCGGTGCAGTTGGCAACCCCGACCGTGGCAATACCGCGGCCAGTCAGTTAAAGCCCGGTGACATTGATTGGGACGCCCTCTTTGGCCAGGCAGGCGCACGCTGGTTCCACACCGGCGGCATCTTCGCGGCGCTCTCCGAGACGACGGCGGCCTTGACCATTGAGGCGGTCACTGCCGCCAAGCGACACGGTACGATCGTCGCCTACGACCTCAACTACCGGCCTAGCCTCTGGAAGAGCATCGGAGGCCTCGAGAAGGCCCGCGAAATCAATCGCGAGATCGCCAGACATGTCGACGTCATGATCGGCAACGAGGAGGATTTTACCGCTTCGCTTGGGTTTGAAGTGGAGGGGGTCGACGAGTCGATTAGTGAGATAGAGACCACTGCGTTCAAGCAGATGATCGAAAAGGCCGTGACGGAGTTCCCAAATTTCAAGGTGGCAGCTACCACCCTGCGACGGGTGATTACTGCAACAAAGAACGACTGGTCGGCCATCCTCTGGCACGACGGTGGCTTCTACGACAGCCGCAAGTATCCGGAGCTGGAAATTCTCGACCGGGTCGGCGGCGGCGATAGCTTCGCCAGTGGACTGGCCTTTGGGTTTCTGGAGTTCAACGATCCGCAGAAAGCGGTTGAATACGGTGCTGCCCACGGGGCCCTCGCCTCCACCACTCCCGGCGACACCTCAATGGCCACCCGCAAAGAGGTTGAAAAGGTCATGGCCGGCGGTGGTGCCCGCGTGGTGCGCTAGTACTTTCAACGAACCCGCTGCGGATAGCTGGCTCGCTTCGCCAGTGAAATCAACGAGCAAGACACGCCCGGCTCAGGCTTTTGTCAAAGAGCGGATTGGTCTTCGGGCGGTTCCGTGGGGCCAGTGTTCGTCTTGGCCTCGGTGTCGATATCTTGCAGCACAAGGTGATGCTGGCCGGCTGACAGGTTCTCAAGCACCGTTGGCGGACCGGGGTCACGGCCGGGCCAACGGATCGTCACCCGGTCGGCCTGTTCGCTCTCGCCCAGGCCAAAGGTCAGCAGCAACTCGCTTTGACTGAGATAGCCTCGACCAGCCCGCAGTTCCTGCCGTTGGGTTCCGCCAGCAGTTTCAACCTCGACCACGGCTCCAATGGCATCGCGGTTACTGCGGCGACCATCTCCCACCAGCCGTAGCTGAAGGGAATGCCCCAGCCCACGGGTATCGTTCCGCAGCAACCTCGGCGGGCCGCCATTGGCTGTAAGAACGAGGTCAAGATCGCCGTCGCGGTCGAAATCTGCTGTAGCCGAGGCCCGGCCGACGCTTGGCTTCAACAGATCACCCGCCTCGGTCACTGGTTCAAACCAGCCATCCCTGCCAGTGTTCCAGAACAGTTGTGGGGGCTGCCGATAGGACTGCCCCGCTTGCACGCTGGCAATCTCAGGCTCAAGGTGCCCATTGCAAGTCAGCAAGTCAGGCCAGCCGTCAAGATCGAAGTCTGCAAACAGCACCGAAAATTTCATCGCCGCCCGGCTGGGGCCCGCCAGCCCCACGGCAAGCGCGGCATCGGCATACAGCAGATCGCCCCCCGGCTCTGCCACAAGAAAGGTGTTGGGTTCATTGGCGAAATTCCCAATCGCCACTGCGCGGCGTCCCGGCGACCGACCCCCGGTCGCCG
>CAZKSP010000296.1:0-3842 GCA_964555385.1 uncultured Chitinophagaceae bacterium | reverse complement strand
TGACTCAACGAATGCCTGCACCGTGACCACCGGCACCGCTCCATCTCCAAGGTCCGTTGTGATCGTCAGTTGCCGCTCGATCCGGCCGCTTGCATCTCCCGCCTGAAATGTCACCGGCAAAATGTGGACTTTCGCCGGACTCTCTTTTGCCGGACAACTCAGACAGCCATCACGACAAACTATTCCTGTCACGCAGAACGGGCGATTGGCCCGCACCACGATGTTCTTCGTGATGCTCTCACCCGGAGAGACAGTTCCCAGCGCCAAGAGCTTTGGGCTGACCGACACCTCAGCCACCACCCTTCCCTCGACATCCATCGGAATTTGGGAAGCGCGGGGATCGTTGGTGACCAAAATCAGCTGATCGTTGATGTAACCTGCTGGGGCGTCAGGCCGGAGCCGGAGCGTCAGATCGTAGACAGACTGGCTGCCTGTGTGACTCGGCTTGGAAAGCAGCACCTCGAAGTTTGGATTCGCACTGCGAACATCGGTGATTTCCCATGGCGTCGAGCCGATATGGCTGACCCGGACTCGCTGCTCGGCACCACGACCCAGGTCGACATTTCCAAGATTCACCGAGGCGGGCTCGAAGGTGACGTCACCGCGGATGTTCCCGGCCACCCGCAACTGGACCTCTGCTGAGAAGGGCCTGTCGAACGTCACCGTCAGGGTAGCCCCGTGCTGGCCGAGAAAAGTTCGGGTGTTGAAAGCTGCCACCACTTCACTTGTCTCGTGCGTCTTCAGCAGATTTTGAGTGATGCTCGGCGACGTGCAGCCACAGCTGGTTCGCACGCCACTCACGTGGACGTCTTCGACATAGAGATTGCGAAAGACAAACCGGTATTCCGTCTTCGAACCCTTTGCCACGGTGCCGAAATTGTGGCTCGTAACCGAGAACATTTTTGTCGCCCACTCTTGGGCCGCCACCGGGCGAGTCGTTGCCGTACCGCAAACAACCGCCAGGACAGTGATCACCGCGAATTTGCCATACCGAATGCTCTGCAGCGAAGCAGATGGCCCGACATTTCTATGCGGCCGTTTCATGACAACACCTGCCTTTGCGTTGGCGAGTTGATTCTCAAACACCGCGAATCTGCGGAGCCATTCCTGACAGATCCCGACAGCTGCGAATGAGTCCAATCGTTTCGCAGAGCATCCAGAGGCCGCGGAGGATGGGTGCTTTGGCACTTGCTCGTTTCGCGACTCTTGAACCGAGGAATATAAGGGTAGGAAGGGCATGGCAGAGAGGTCAAATTGAGGACAACAAAAGCCAAAAGTGTCCGCCGGCCAGTCCCTAAGTATCTCGGGAGGGCATCACAAAAACGAGCTTAATTCGGCCAAATCTGAAAAAAACCTCTGGCAGACAACCTCTCAGGCCATACGACCCGGCCAATCAGACCCTCAATCGAGGATCAGGGGGTATAATTCTTTTCATTCCAGCGAAGTCGGGGTTACCCGGCCTCCGATGAAGGACTGAATGAATTCAGCGGAGTGGAATGGCCCGCAGCACTTCGTGGCGGTCACGAAGTGCATTTACGGGGGCGTACTGGTTTCGACCGGATGGTAGGAGGTTCAGATTGCGTGCCGTGGTTGGTCGGCAGGCCACGAAAAAAGTCGACCACAGCTTCAATTGCCGAAGCTCAGTTTTCTCTGGCTGCTTAATTAAGCCGCCCCGAGCGATGGTCCCAGTCGGAAGGACCTCCCAATCGGTCGCCAAATCCGACTCGCCCTGTTTCACCGCCTGATACGGATAGGGTCAAATTAGTTTTGGGCTGGTGGCGAAAGCACCCTGTCGGCCGGGGGCTTCACCGCGAGATTTAAATTGACCGGATACGCACGTAGACGTTTGGGCTGACACATTACGGGACGCGGGTTCGATTCCCGCCGCCTCCATTTGTAGCTTGATTTATTGTGGAAATATCACCGCTTGCTGTCGTACTCGCCGCTGGAAAAGGCACCCGTATGGGCAGCGACCTGCCCAAGGTACTGCACGTAGCAGCAGGCAAAACGCTGGTCGACTGGGTGCTCGACGCGCTTGATGCCGCTGGATGCACAGACCAGATCGTTGTGATTGGCCATGGTGCCGAACTGGTTCGGGAGGCAGTTGGGAGGCGTCCCGGCGTGCAGTTTGCCGTTCAGAGCGAGCAGCGTGGCACCGGAGATGCCGTTGCCGCAGCGGCAGGACTCATCAGGGCGGCCTGCCCAGACAGCACCACGTCCAATCGGCCCATTGCAATTGTCTGCGGCGATTCACCGCTGCTGCGGCCGGAAAGCGTAACGGGGCTGCTTGATGCCTTCACCCAAACCAATGCCGCCTGTCTGCTCGGGACAGCCGTCACTGATGACCCCACTGGCCTCGGCCGTATTGTTCGCGACGAAAATGGTCGATTTCTGCAGATCACAGAAGAGAAGGATGCCACGGAAACTCAGCGAGCCATCCGCGAGGTGAATATGAGCACCTATGTTTTTGCGGCCAAGCATCTGCTTACCAGCCTCAAACAACTCGATACAGCCAACGCTGCTGGCGAGTACTACCTGACCGACTGCCCGCGGCTGTTGCTGGAGGCGGGCGAGCACGTTGATGCGGTCGCCTGCCTTGATCCGAGCGAGACTCTTTCGGTCAATACTCCGGAACAATTGGCGAACGTCGCTGCTGTTCTGACCAAGCGGCCGGGGTGAGCACGCCTGTCGGGCCGATTTCCCACTAAGCCGCCAACTTCTGCCCCTGGCTTGAATGCCGGTGCACATCCGGTCAAAGTGGGGGCTGAAGGTAACGTAGCTATCGCCCCCCTCCGCTTCTCCTCCGGCGACCGATGAACGACCTCAAGATTTTCAGCGGCCTGGCCAATCCAGCACTCACTCAGGACATCTGCCGCTACCTGAATCTTCCGATGGGCAAGATTTCCATCGGTCGCTTTCCGGACGGCGAAATCTCCTGCAAGATCGATGAGGACGTGCGGGGCCGTGATATTTTCATCGTGCAGCCAACTTGTCCGCCGGTGGACGAGCACCTGATGGAACTGCTCGTGATGATCGACAGTTTCAAACGGGCCAGCTCCTACCGAATCACGGCGGTCATCCCCTACTTTGGCTACGCCAGGCAAGACCGAAAGGATGCCGGCCGGGTGCCGATCACGGCCAAACTCGTGGCTAATTTGATTGCCCGGGCCGGGGCTGACCGGGTGCTGGCGATGGATCTCCACGCAGCTCAAATTCAGGGCTTCTTCGATGTACCCGTGGACCATCTCTACGCAGCTCCCGTCCTCAACAACCATCTTCAATCAATCGACCTGCCTCAGGAAGACCTGGTTGTCGTGAGTGCCGATGTTGGCGGTATCAAGCGAGCCGTAGGCCACGGCGAGCGGCTGGGTGCTCCGCTCGCAATCATTGACAAACGCCGGCTCAGCGCTGACACCACCACCAGCGCGAACATCATTGGAGCCAGCGTTGAGGGAAAAGTTGCCCTAATGTTCGATGACATGATCAGCACCGCCGGCTCGATCTGCTCGGCCGCTGAAGTGCTCCACCAGCATGGTGCGCGGCAGATTTTTGCTGCAGCAACCCACGGCCTGCTCGTTGGACCGGCTGTTGAGCGGCTGCAAGCCGCCCCGTTTGCCGGCATCATCGTGACCGACTCGATCCCCCTGTCGCCAGAAAAAACCCTCCCGAATACCACCGTCCTTTCGGTGGCAAGCCTGCTTGGCCAGGCGATCAAGCGGATTCATCGGAATGAATCGGTCAGCATGATGTTTCAGTAATCAGGGCTTTCCCCGAAAAAAAGCTTCGGAAGCACGTGCCCAAGAAGGGGTCGGTGGACACCCCGCCAGGAAGGTTCTGGAACC
>CAZKSP010000295.1:0-3843 GCA_964555385.1 uncultured Chitinophagaceae bacterium | reverse complement strand
ACGGTCATCCCCGAGATCAGCATCGCCCTGCTCGCCGGCCACGACATGCTCTTCCTGGGCGAGAAAGGCCAGGCAAAGAGCCGGCTGATGCGGCTGCTGCCGCGATTCCTCGACCCTGCCCTGCCCTACCTTGACGATCCGGCCATCCCGTTCCACGACGACCCCGAACGTCCCATCAGCCGGGCCGGCCGAGAACTGGTAGCCAAGCGGCGGCCCGAGGAAGTACCGATCGCCTGGTGGCCACGGGAACAGCGGTATGCCGAGCGGCTTGCCCCGGGCACGAAGTTTGCCGACATCATCGGTGAGATCGACCCGGCCAAGCTGGCCGCTGGTAGCAGCATGGGCTCTGAGGAGGCTCTCCACTTCGGACTGATCCCACGGCTGCACCGGGGCATCTTTGCCATGAACGAGCTGCCCGAACTCGATGAACTGGTGCAGGTTGGCATGTTCAATATTCTCGAAGAACGGGACGTGCAGATTCGCGGCTATCCAGTCAGCTTCGACATTGACGTGATGCTGCTGTTCTCGGCTAACCCATCGACCTACAACCGCTCGGGCAAGGTGATCCCGCAGCTGAAGGACCGAATCGGGGCCGTGATTCACACGCACTACCCCCGCGACCGCCAGCTGGGCATCGAGGTCGCAGAGCAGGAGGCTGCGGTCGATCTGGGAGGCGAATGGCCAGTGGTGGTGCCACCCTTTATGAAGGAAGTGGTTGAACAGATCACCATCGCGGCCCGAGCGAGCCGATTCATCGACCAGCAATCTGGAGTGAGTGCCCGGCTGTCGATCGCCAATTATCAGACCATGGTGGCCAGTGCCCGGCAGCGAGGGGTCCGACTGGGTGAAAAGCCGACCGTCCCCCGCATCAGCGATCTGGCTCATCTGGCTACCTCCAGCCTGGGCAAGCTGGAACTCGACCTGATGGGCAGCCACCAGATGACCGAACGGCAGGTGCTCAACGGCATCATGGCCGATGCAGTTGCCACGGTTTTTGGTGAATACGTCGAGAAGCACGGGCTCGACGAGATCGCGAAGGCCTTCGGCGAAGGGGTCAAGATCGAGGTCGGCGACATGGTGCCCTCAGCGGCCTACGAAAAGATCGTGGGTGAAATCCCGGCAATCTGGGAAAAGGCTTTTGAGGTCAACCGGGCCAGCGACCCGGCAGTCCGCGCCGCCTGCATCGAATTCGTCCTTGCCGGCCTGCACGCCACCGAGCAAATCTCCCGGCTGGAACTGCATGGCCGCACCATCTACGACACCGAAGGGTTCCGCTAGCATCATGCCTTCCCGCAGATCCCTCGGCGGCATCGTGCATTCGTACCAGCGGTACGATCCGGCGCGGATTCCGCCGCCGCGTCCACCGGCAACCGATTTGGCAACCCCGGCCATGGAGCACATGCTGGCCACCGGAAGCCTCGACGATCTCACCGACGAGCAGCTGGCTGAGGCGGTCAAGCTCGACCCAGAGCAGATTCGTGGCCTCGGCCCGTCGCTTGACGCTCTCAAGGCCCGACTCGAGGAACGCAAGCGGAAAATCCTTGAGACCTATGAGGTCGAGGGGGTACGTCGACGGGCCCGAGAGGAGTATCACGCGGCAGCAACCGGAGTGCGGCCACCCCGTCGGCTGGCCGAGGCCTTTGATGAAGCCGTCCAGAGTGAACAGATCCGCCGGCTGGAGCGGCTCTGGTATGCCCTCGAGAGCGAGGGGCAGCCACTCGCCGCCACGCTCATGGGGCTGATCAACCGGCTCGGCACGGCCTATGAGCTGAATGAACTGGCCAGCCGCTGGACGTTCACCGGCCGTCAGCAACTCACGATCGATCAGGCCCTGGAGGCCAAAGAAGAGCTTGAGACAATCGATCGGCTGTTGGCCCAACTGGAAGAGGCCCGCAAGAATGCCAAGATCGGCCTCATCGACCTCGATGCCCTCGGCCGCTACGCCGATGCTGGCGAGCTTGATGACCTTGAACGGCTCAAGCAGCAGGTGCAGGAGATGATAGAGCGGGCCGCCGCTGAACAGGGGCTTGACCGTTCGAGGCAGGGCTATCGGCTGACACCCAAGGCGATCCGCACCTTCCAGGGAAAACTGCTTGAGCAGATCTTCAACGATCTTGCCCCCTCCAAGACCGGCCGCCATCAGGCCGCTGCCGTCGGTGATGGTGCCGTGGAATTAGCGCCAACGAGGCCATTTGAGTTTGGCGACTCGGTTGCCCATCTCGATCTGCCAGGGTCACTCACCAACACCATGCTGCGGACATTGGCCGAGGGGGGCGCGATCGGCCCCGGCCAACCGCTGCGGCTCGAACAGCGGGACCTCGAAGTTCACCGCACCAGGAACAACCCAAAGGCAGCGACCGTGGTGATCCTCGATATGAGCGGTTCGATGCGCTACGGCGGACTCTACATCAACGTCAAACGCATGGCCCTCGCCCTGCAAGGCTTGGTGCAGCGTGAGTACCCCGGCGACTTTCTGCAGTTCATTGAAATGGCGTCGTTTGCCAAGCCCCGGTCCTTCAGCGAACTGGTCAGCCTGCTACCCAAGCCGGTGACCATCTTCGACCCAGTGGTCCGGCTGCGGGCCGACATGTCCGACCCAAACATTGGCGAGTCAGACATTCCACCGCACTTCACCAACATTCAGCACGCACTGCACCTGGCGCGGCAATATCTTGCCCGGCAGGACACTCCCAACCGGCAGGTGATCGTCATCACCGACGGCCTGCCGACGGCACATTTCGAAGACCAGCAACTCTATCTGCTCTATCCACCCCACGGCCGCACCGAGGAGGCGACCATCCGCGAGGCCCAGGCCTGTCACCGCGAGGGGATCATGGTGAATGTCTTCCTGCTCTCAGGCTGGTCACAGTCGCGGGAGGATATCCAGTTTGCCTACCGGCTGGCAGAAACTGCCCGCGGCCGGGTTGCCTTTGCCGCCGGTAACGAACTCGACCGCTTCGTCGTCTGGGACTACCACGCTCGGCGGCGAAGCATCATTGGTTAGCCCGCCATTCCCGCCGCAGCATGACGCCACAGCCCACGGCTGCGGCGGAGGCGGCTGAAGCGAGGGTCCACAGCGGCACGATCCGGCCGGGTGCCGCCACGCTACGGTCGACAGCATCGTCGGCCAGATCAACCTCGGGCAGCCCTGCCTGCCGCCGCGAGCGTTCAATCGCCGCCTGCCGACGCCCAATGAACCGTCCCTCGATCTGCCGCTGCCGCACATCGAACTTGGGACTGATCAGGCTGAGGCCAACCAGAGCCATCAGCGAGAACAACAGCCCCCAGAACCATGGGCTATCGGACGGGCGAAAGGGCAGCGGTGCTGATTTGGAGTCGCCGTGTTCCATGAACACATTTTACCCAAGAACGAAAGCCGGGAGCGAAAGCGACCGGACGGGCGAGAGACGTGACCGAGCGTCAAAGTGCATCCACCGGCTCGGGGCGGCGAAAGTCTCGTCGCGCGGGCGAGGATACGCCCAAAGCTCCTCGACCGTTCGCCGACCCCGAGCCTCGCAAACCGGCACTCGACAGCGCAATTTCCCGGCGACAGGACGTCACCAATGAGCTGCAGCAAAACGTCATAAACCTCGGCTTCGCTCGCTTCTGCCTCAGGGAACGTCTGGCAGGAGACCCACCCTGTTCGGCACACAAGTTGCGGAGCAATCGAATGAGCACCAGACGACGCTCCGTCTTGCTGCAAGTTTTGATGGCGAGGCTTCACCCGTACCAGCGAGAAAGAGCCCGTGCTTTGAAGCCCGAAGCGCAAGCTGAGGGAAACTGCATTTTTTGAATCCAGACACGCATTCCCTCGGCTCGCGCCTCGGGCTTCCCGGAATTCCG
>CAZKSP010000294.1:0-3851 GCA_964555385.1 uncultured Chitinophagaceae bacterium | reverse complement strand
CTGAGGCCCGCGTCCCTGCGTGAGGTATGAGATCCAGGCATTCTCTACGGTGCGGAAGCCCCCTGCACCATCCTCCATCTCCAAGAGGAGATCTGCCGTTGCCGGGTCATCCGCCATGTAGCCGAGCGTCGACACCTTCGCATGCCCCTGCATGTTAGACTGCCCTGCCAGAATATAGACCTTGAGCGGTGTTCCCGCCGCATCCGCGTTCGCGGCAGACAAGTTAAGCATGCAAATGATTGCAAGCCCGGCACCCCTCAAATAGCCCATCGTTTTGCCCTTGCTGTTGTTGTTGTTGAAACTCTCTGCTCAAGCGTTGAATGCACGATATGCCAAAGCCAATGCGGCCCGCTTCCTCAAAACAACAGCCATGCTGAGGACCAATGCCACTCGATGGAGTCAGAAGATATCGTTGATGAATCGTTGTTATCAGTGGCCGAGGTAGCATGCGGCAGACCAGGCTTCCTCAGCAATGACTCGCCGGTGACTTCGACGATTTCCAATCAAACTTCCTCTCGTTTGCTCTGCCCACTGATCAGCCCACGATGTCAGTCTACAAAGACAATCAAGTTGACGCCGCTGGTGATGACCGAAAAATTGTCAACATCGCCGCCTATCAGTTTACGCAACTCGATCGGCTGCCAGAACGGCGTGAAGAACTCCGCACGCTCTGCCGATCACTGCAGATCAAGGGGACGATCCTGCTCAGTCCCGAGGGCATCAATCTGTTTCTCGCCGGCAGTCGAGAGAGCGTCAATAAGCTTGTGGCTCATCTTCGCGAAGACTCGCTGCTGGCGGGCCTTGAAACAAAAGAGAGCTTTAGCAGGCGTCAGCCCTTCCGTCGATTGCTGGTCAAGCTGAAGAAAGAGATCATCGCCTTTGGTGTGAAGGGTGTTGCTCCGGCCGCATACACTTCAAAAAAACTGTCAGCCACTCGGCTCAAGCAGTGGCTTGATGAAGGTCGGCCGCTGACACTGCTTGACACGCGTAACGACTATGAAGTCAGAATCGGTACGTTCAAAGCTGCAATTCCTATCGGGATCGATCACTTCCGTGACTTCCCGTCGGCGATCCAGCGGCTGCCAGCACAATTCAAGCAACAACCAATTGTGATGTTTTGTACTGGTGGCATCCGCTGCGAAAAGGCTGGCCCCTTCATGGAGCAGGAAGGTTTTCGTGAGATTTATCAGTTGCAGGGCGGCATTCTGAAATATTTTGAGGAGTGCGGCGGCGAGCACTACGAAGGCGACTGTTTTGTGTTTGATCAGCGGGTGGCCATTAATCCCCGTCTGGAAGAAACGGCCACCACTCAATGTTACGCCTGTCAGCATCCACTCACGCCGAGAGATCAGGAGTCAGCGCGTTATGTCGTGGGCGTTTCGTGCCCGTTCTGTTGGCAGCCTGTGGCCACGCAGTCGGCTCTGACCCTTGCTGAACGCGAGTCAAAAATCGCGGCAGTTACCAGTCCGCTACCCGGCGCTGGTCCCTATGAAAACTTACGGCCACTCAACGTTCCGGCCCGCTATGACCGATTGAACCTGCTCGACTTTCTCAGCGAGTTCTTGCCGAACATGTCCCGGCAGGAGTGGGAGGCCGTGATTCAGCAGGGACTCATTCGGGATTCCAACGGTTCGCTGTCGGTCGATCGTGTCCTCCGTGGTGGCCAGCGGCTCGTTCGGGTTGAGCCTGCGACAACTGAGCCGCCAGTGAATACAGGGGTCCGGATTCTTGCTTGGGAAGACGACTATGTCGTCTTCGACAAGCCAGCGCCACTACCGATGCATCCCTGCGGTCGTTTCAACCGTAATACGCTTACCAAAATCCTTGGCCTCGCTTTCCCCGACGAGAAGTTTTCACCGGCGCATCGCCTTGACGCCAACACGACTGGCATCGTTGTCTTCACCCGAAATCGCAAGGCGGCGAGAGCGATCCAGCGACAATTTGAACGAGGCGAGGCTTCCAAGACCTATCTCTGCCGTGTAGTTGGCCATCCGTCATGGGAAGAAATGATCTCGCGGGAGCGAATCGCGAGTAAGCCGCTCCAGAATGGCTTCCGCGTAATTGACGAGAAATCCGGTGACTCCGCCGAGACAGTCTTTCGCGTTGTCTTCCGGCGCCCCAATGGCGAGGCAATCATTGAAGCAATTCCACGCACCGGACGCACCAATCAGATTCGCATCCACCTTTGGAGCCTCGGGTATCCAGTCGTTGGCGATCCGGCCTATCTTCCGCAGCAGCAACTTGGTGCCGAGCAGACGCTCGCTCCGGGCAGTCCGCCAATGTGCCTCCATGCCTGGCGGCTTGCGTTTGCGAGGCCAGTCGATGACGCGACCGTTGCCTTTGAGACAAAACGTCCACTGTGGGCCATGTGACCACCAAAAAAAGGCGAAGAAGAAAGTCCGGAGATCAGCATTACGATCGCTTGCCAAACGCGAATGCATTCTTTGGCAGGCCCGAAGGAGACTGAGTTGATGCAATGACACCTTGCCGACCGCCGGCCCAAAGCCCTCGGAAGGTTGGCTTCTTTGCGGACGGTGCCGTTACTTGCCCTGAACTGTGTAGGTAAGTTCTTCATCCACGGCAGCAATCACCTGTTTGTCGACGACCTTGCCGCGACACACGATTGAGATGCTGCTCGGCTTGCTTGACTCGGGCACGTTGACATGGAATTTGTTCATCACCTTGGGATTCAGGCGATGATTTGCCAGCCGAAAGCGTAGTGTTCCCTGGAGCGTCTCGATTTCCAGGTGGCAATCCTGAGTTTTTGCAGGCAGATGATCATCGTCATAGACGAATCCATATGCTCCATGAAGCGCCGGATAGATGTAGCTAACCAGCTCATTGTTTGGATCGTAATAGCCAACCAGTGTTGTTACTGGCACACCAAACTCCCGCGGCTTGCGGTCGACTCGCTGGTTCTTTCCCGCCCCCTCGTTCCAACGACGTCCGTCGGATGAGTAGATTTTTTTGAAGCCGCGAGGCATCTTGACTTGCTTGTCGTTAAGCTTGAGGAAGCTGTCGTATGTGGCAGCTTGATCAATTTGCACCGTACATCCACGGTTGGCAGGCGAAGCAGTCGGCAGGGCGACCTGTTTCGTCCAGCGACCGTCCCGCATAGAAATTCGCACAACATCGTATTCGCTCAGCAATGAAGTAAGCGATTCAATGCTGAGATCGTCAATGTTGGCATCAATTTTTTCAGCGACGTCAAGCGAATGGGCGTATGGCACCATCGCATCAGCATCGGCGTTCCACACGCGAAATCCTGTTGGCGAGTCTGCGTCGAAAACAGCTTTGCTTTCCAGGAACTTCTGAATGATGGCCGCTGTGTAGGGCGTATACAAAGTGAATCGATTGAAATCTGAAAGCGGTGCACCGCCTGCCATCGCGTCAAGCCCGAACGAGCGGCCGTGGAATGGCTCCTGGCACTGGCCCTGCAGGCAGGTGTCCTTGCCCCCACGAGTTGGAGCAAAATTTGGGAGGAAACGGTTCTTGTCGGCGTCCCATCCCCAAGTCGAATTGACCTGGTCAGCGCTGCGGTGTACCGAACCAAGGAAGCCACCTACATAGTGCCCAAGTCCATAGTTGTGACCTATCTCATGGCTGAGTTCGTTTCCCAGCGTGTTGTCGAGCGTCACTATGCCGCCACCGCCAGACCCTCCATGCGTCACAACACCATTGGAGTAGTTCCCGCAACTGTTGTGTGCAGTCAGTTGCGCTGCAACGTAGGGATGGCTTCCCTCACCTTCTCCGGCAGTGCTGTGAAGTCCATAGTTGGCGTTGTTGATGCCGTGTGGAATCAGTTCCTTCCCGATCCGCTGCCGCATTGTGCCATTATGCCAGTCCCCTTT
>CAZKSP010000293.1:0-3857 GCA_964555385.1 uncultured Chitinophagaceae bacterium | reverse complement strand
TTTCATCCATCCGCCCAAGGAAAAGCCGACAGGATGTCGGCGTTTTCCGTAAAGCAGACGCTCGCCTCTCCCGGCGGCAGGAAGCCGCCAATGAGTACCAGCGGGAGGATGAAAACCTTGGCTTTTCATCCATCCGCCCAAGGAAAAGCCGACAGGATGTCGGCGTTTTCCGTAAAGCTAGTCCAGGAAACCTGAAAGTTCTTCGCTGCGGGCTGGGGCCTGTAGCTTCCGGACTGCCTTGGCTTCGATCTGCCTGATCCGTTCGCGGGTCACCTTGAAGATGTGGCCCACCTCTTCCAGGGTATAGCTGTAGCCGTCACCGAGCCCGTAACGGAGCTTGATGATCTCTCTTTCGCGGTACGACAGGCTCTTAAGCACCTTGCTGATCCGGTTGCGGAGCATCTCTTGGGCGGCGCCGACGGCCGGGTTTTCTGCACCCGTGTCGGGCAGCAGGTCACCGAAGTGGCTGTCTTCGCTGTTGCCGACCGGCCGATCGAGACTGATGGGATAACGGCTCATCGCAGTTACCCGCCGGGTTTCGTCAACCGGGGTGCCGGCCCGGGCGGCGATCTCTTCGATCGTCGGCTCACGGCCGTACTCCTGCAGCAGTTGGCGGGCCACGTTCCGGACCCGGCTCATCGTCTCGACCATGTGAACTGGAATTCGGATAGTCCGGCTCTGGTCAGCCACCGCACGGGTGATCGCCTGCCGAATCCACCAAGTGGCGTAGGTGCAGAACTTAAAGCCACGACGGTATTCGAACTTGTCGACCGCCCGCATCAGGCCGGCATTGCCTTCCTGAATCAGATCGAGGAACGACAGCCCACGATTGCGGTACTTCTTGGCGATCGAAACCACCAGCCGTAGGTTGCCCTCGGAAAGCCCCCGTTTGGCCTTCTGGTACCGATTAAAGATTTCGTTGATCTCATTCATGCGACGCTTCAGGCTACGAGGCGTCTCCTGGCAGGCTTTGAGAATGGCGCGGTATTCATCCACCAGTTGCTGACGGGCCGAGGGGGGCTGCTTGGTTCGCTTGTGAGCGTCAATCTTGGTCTTTAGTTCCCTGAGCCGACTGACGAACCCATTCAGGGTCGGGATCATCGCCTCAATCCGCTGGGTGCGGAGGCCCAGTTCTTCGATCAGGCGGACGCACCTCTTGCGGCGGCGGCCGAGTCGGGCCCAGGCCAGACGACGCTCGCCCATCTTGGCCCGCTTTGAGAGGGCAGTGCGATAGTCGGCCTTGTTTTGCTTGATCAGTACTTCAAGCGTCCGCAGATTGTGCGGCAACCGTCCGAGAATCTGTTCCTTCTCCAATCGGTCCGTCACCGAGACCTGCACCGTGCGATCGAACGGGAGTTCTCCGCGATGAACTCGAGCCAGAACTTTGAAGGCGTTCAGGCAGACATATTCGCACTCCAGCAATTTGGCACGGAACTGGGCCCGCGTTGTTTCAATCTGCCGCGCGAGATAGATCTCCTGGGCACGAGTGAGCAACGGAATCTCACCCATCTGGGTCAGGTACATCCGCACTGGGTCGTCCGACCAGTTCTCGACCTGTTCGGCCAAGGTGTCGTCGTTGTCATTGTCACTCGCATCCGAATCGGCAGAAGCTTTGACCTTCGTGTCAGCCTCTTCAGCGGTGATTTCGGCGTCGTTGTCCGACTCGTCTGGATTCGCTCCATCAACGTCACGTTCGAGAAGTGCGTCGGCCTCTTCGTCGTCAGAAACTTTGTCGCCAAGTTCCTCAACTTCTTGGGGGCGGCTGACCACGTCATCTTCAAGTTCGTCCAAGAGCGAATCGTACAAGGCAGAACTCCTTCGGTTTCCTGCGGTCTAGAAAACAAAAACTGGTGGGCTGCGGTTGCTGGTGCGGTGTGTCGCTGGCCGTCAACTGTCGCAGTGATTCAATGGTGTTTCGTCGTGGGGAGTGACAAGCGGACTGGGAGGGACATTTGCATTCGGCCGGCCGGCAATGGCAGACGCCAAAGGCTGCGGCTGATGCAAACATCATTCGCGTGACCGACAGTGTGATTCAAGTCGCGGACAAGTCCAGTGGGGGAAAAAAGCAACGATTTCTGCGGGGCCAGGAGGCCTGGGAGGATCGGGCAACCGGTCCGGTCCTGCCCCGGGGGGAGGAGAGACCGTTGCCGGCGCCGTAGGCGACCGTTTCGGGACACGAGCTGGAGGAGGTGAGGGGATGAGTTTCTCTGGCAATTCAGCGCTGAAAACCGCATTGCTGTCTGAGTATGCCGCCGCCAGCGACGAGAAGCCAATTTTTCTCCTGTCAAAAGGCGCACAAAATAGTGATCGTGCCAGCTTCGGTGGTAAAACAGTAGGACGGAACCGGCTTTAGCAGGTGGCGGAAGTGATTTGCCGCCAGAGGCCGGTACGCTGGTGACCCTGTCGTGCTTGGGTTTTCAGAGAGTCTCTACGTCAAAAAATCCAAAGCAGGCAATCTCAGCGGCGGGCTGACGGGGGCTCAGGAGGGAAGCGGATTCGTGAGAAAACATCTACTGGCATGCCCGTGTGGGGCGGAAATTGCGGTCAGTGGCGGCCAGGCGGGCGGGCAAGTCGTCTGCACCAACTGTCAAACGGTGGTCAATGTCCCCAAATTGCGGGAAATCAGTCGCCTGCCGCTCGCCCAGGAAGCAGTTTCGCGATCCCGGCGGGGTTGGGGGCCTGCTCAGGGCATGTTGCTGGCCGGCGGGCTGGTCGCACTCGTGTCGTGGGGGGCAGCAGCTTGGCTGGGACGAACTGTCGAATCACCGGTAGACCCTGAGGCGATTCGTCAGAACGTCGCGCTGCAGACCGACTCCCAGATTTACGAAGCCTGGAAAAATCACTTCTCCACCACCACTGTTTCTCGCCCACAAATGGTGGTCGAAAAACTGTTTGCCCAGCAGACATTCCTCCGCCGGGGGATGGCTTTTGCACTGGCTGGTCTTGGCGCAGTGGGGGCTATCGTTGGAGTAGCTGGCGGTCTAGCAGTCATCCGGCGGCGACCCGGCGGCTAGCGTTTTGCCGCTCGATTAGCGTGATTGTTGCGGACGAGCCGCCGATCGCTGGGAACTGCTTGTCTTAGCAGGACCTGCTGCTCGTTCCTGGTTGGAGGCTGGCTGGCGACTGCCGCCCCGAAATTCACGCCATTCCTGGCCCATCGCAGTCAGGCCGGCTGAGAGCTTGGGGAACAGCGACCTCAGCATGGGCTCATTGGCATCGTCCTGATCGGTGGCGGCCTGTTGTTCAATACGGCTGGCTGGCTGTTGTCGGGATGGGGCCTGTGGGATCTTGCCCGCAGCAGCCTGCAACTGTTCAGCCGGCTGGCGGTTGCTCCGCTGTGTCGCAGCTGACTGGTTGCTTCGGGTGCGGTCGGCGGTGGTCGATGCCTCGGGCAGACGACGGACGCCCTGACTTTTATTTGTTGGCTGGGCTAGCGGCTTCACAGCCGCCGGGGGCTGCGGCCGGGTGAACGAATGATCGACCTGAAGGGCGATCCGCTCAGGGACCACGAGGTACCGCATCACCTGCTGGCTGGCCGGTGTCGGAGTGACGGCAGCCGCTGGCTTTTCCTGCGCACTGGGGCTGGTTGTTGATTCGGCAATAGTTTCTGGCTTGGGCGATTCCAGCATGGTTGCCGGCTCTTCTGCTGCAACGGCAGACTCGGCCTGTCGGGCTGCGGCCTCTGCCAATACTGTTGCAGTCACGTCGACTGGTTCGACTGCTGGCGCGACTGAGGTCGGCTTGTTGGTGCTGGCGAGGGTGGGCTCAGCCGACGGATCCTTTTCTTCCGCAACGCTGGCTAATGGAGCAGCGGCCGGCTCCTCGATCGAAGAATCGGCAGGGGAAGGAGTTGGTTC
>CAZKSP010000292.1:0-3861 GCA_964555385.1 uncultured Chitinophagaceae bacterium | reverse complement strand
ACGCTGACTGAACCGGCTGCCCGTGACCGGCTAGTTGAGGAACTGCTCGCCAGCAAAGCCTACGGCGAGCATCAGGCCCGGTTCTGGCTGGACCTCGTCCGTTATGCCGACTCGGACGGCTACAGGGCCGATGGCGGCCGGCCGCACGCCAAGGAATACCGCGACTATTGCGTGCGGTCTTTCAACGCCGACAAACCGTACGACCGGTTCGTACTCGAGCAGTTGGCCGGTGATGAAATCGACCCCGGCAACCGTGATGCCGTGATTGGCACGATGTTTCTGCGGCACTGGATTTACGAATGGAACCAGCGAGACGTCGCCACGCAGTGGCAGAAGATTCTTGACGACCTGACCGAGACGACCGCCGACGTCTTTCTGGCCCAGAGCCTCCGCTGTGCCCGCTGCCACGACCACAAGTTCGACCCACTGTTGCAACGCGACTATTACCGGCTGCAGGCGTTCTTCGCCCCCTTTCAACCGACCGAAGGCAAGCCGGTGGCCGATATTGCCACGTTGGCAACCTTTACGAAGCAACAGCAAGCCTGGGAGGAGGCCACAGCCGACCTTCGCCGGCGGCTCGATGCTATCGAGCGGCCCCTGCTGATTAAGCATGCGAAAGGGCAGCCTCCGAAGATGTTTCCGCCTGAAATTCAGGCGATGATCGCCAAGCGACCGCAGGACCGAACACCACGTGAGCACCAGCTGGCAGAGCTGGCGGCCCGACAATACACATTCCACCCGGACAAGCTCGACGAGCATCTCGACGAAGCCGCCGCCGCTGAACGGAAGCAACTGCTTGAGCAACTCGCAGCCTACGACAACATCAAGCCCAAGCCGTTACCGACCCAGCCCTTTGTCGTTGGCGACGTCGGCCCGGTAGCGCCGATTACTCACGTCCCAGACGATCCAGCAAAAACGCCGATCGCCCCCGGCATTCTGACGCTGCTCGACGCGAAACCAGCTAACATCGTGCCGCCAGCGCCGGCGTTGAAGAGCACAGGCCGCCGCACGGCACTCGCAAGGTGGATCGTCAGCCCAGAGAATCCCCTCACGGCCCGGGTGATTGCCAACCGCATCTGGCAGCAGCACTTCGGCCGCGGGCTCGTGGCCACGCCCAACGAGTTTGGCCATCTGGGCCAGCAGCCTACCCACCCCGAGTTGCTCGACTGGCTGGCAGGCTGGTTCATGCGGAAGGGCTGGAGTCTGAAAAAACTTCACCGGCTGATCCTCACGTCGGCCACCTTCGCCCAGCGGTCCGACCGGCCGCTGGATGACAAGCTCGCCGAAGTTGACCCTGAGAATCACCTGCTCTGGCGGATGAACCCGCGACGGCTGGCGGGCGAGGAGATCACCGACACGGTGCTGGTAGCCGCCGGCGGTATCACAAGCGGCAACACCCAGAAACGGGCAATCCACAAGTCTGTCCACCGGAACCGTCCCGATCCCCTGCTGGCTGCGTTTGACCTGCCTGATCGCATCCAGTCGGCCGGTCGGCGGCACCGTACCACTACGCCCAGCCAAGCTCTCCTGCTGGCCAACAGCGACTGGGCGCACGACCAAGCCCGAGCCATTGCCCGGCGGTTGTCAGCGGTCAACGCTCCGGCGTTTGTGGAAGCAGTTCATCGAAAGCTGTTCGGCCGGTCAGCCACAGCCGCCGAGTTGGACGACGCCACACACTTTCTAGCCGCCTACGAGGCGATGGTGCCGGTGGAGACTGACCGCAGTAAGGCTGAGCAGCTGGTGACCATGCCGGGCAAGCTTTCGGGGCCAGCCGGTCAGGCAGTTGCCCTGAGTCAGGAAGAAGACCTGACAGTGCAACTGGCGACTGTCAAAGTGTTGCCTGAGGCCGACTTCACCGTGCAGGCGGTGGTGTTGCTCAAGAGTCTGTTCAGCGACGCCAAGGTTCGAACCATCGCGGCAACCTGGTCGGGAGACAATAAGACCCCGGGCTGGTCCCTGGGCGTCACATCGACCAAAAGCCGCTACCAGCCACGGAATCTGATCCTGCAACTGGTTGGCAAGACGGACAACGCCGAGAACATCCATTACGAGGTGGTACCATCCGACCTGCGGCTGGAACTAAACCGGCCCTACTTCGTGGCCGCCAGCGTCGATCTCGATGACACCTCCGCCGAGGGAATTACGTTCTACCTGCGGGATCTCAGCAAGGCCGATGCTCCTTTACAGACCGCCAGCGTGCCGCACGAGGTCAGTCGCGGCATCCGCGGCACCAGTACCTTGCGGCTGGGCCGTCGGCAAGACACCCACAGCTGGGACGGATTGGTCGCCCGGTTCAGGCTCGACGCCGCCCGGCTGACAACCGCAGCTATTGAGGCCGAGACGGTGGTTGCCCCCGTCCTTGACTGGCGATTCGACAATCCCAAGGCGATCGGCCACGATGCCTCGGGGCAGGACAACCATGCGACCATCACGGCGGGCAAGTCAGAACAGCTCAGCCCCTCTGATCAGGCCCGGGCTGCACTCGCCCATGCCCTGCTCAACACCAACGAACTGCTCTATCTCGATTAGGAACAGCCCATGGCCTTTCTCACTCGCCGCGAAATGCTCACCACTGCCGGAGCCGGCTTTGGAGCTGTCGCCCTCGCCGGCCTCGCAGGCACTGAGACCAGTGCCGCCACCCTTGGGACGGCTGTCGGCGGCAATCCGCTGAGTGCCAAGCCGCCGCATGTGAGCGGCCGAGCGAAGAGTGTAATTTTCCTGTTCATGGAGGGCGGCCCCAGCCACATCGATCTGTTCGATCCCAAGCCGGCCCTCGAAAAAATGGCCGGCCAGCCGGTTCCCGAGAGTTTTGGCAGGGTAATTACGGCGATGGGAGAGTTTGATTCACCGATTCTGCCTTCAAAGCGAAAGTGGCAGCAGCATGGTGAGGGGGGCCTCTGGATCAGTGACTGGCTGCCGCACATGGCCACCCAGGCTGACGAACTGGCGGTGATCCGGTCGTGCTGGACCAATGGCATCAATCATTCCGGCGGCGTCTGCCAGATGAATACCGGCATCCAGTTTGCCGGCCGGCCATCGCTGGGGGCTTGGGTCAGCTATGGCCTCGGCACCGAGAATGAAAACCTGCCGGCCTTTGTGGTGATGCGGGATCGGGAGGACATGGTAGTGAACGGACCACGGAACTGGGGCACCGGCTTCATGCCGGCGGTTTACCAGGGGGCTGCCCTGGAACTTGAGGGGGCGGCTTTTCCAAATCTGACGGCACCCGAGCATGTGACGACCGCCCAGCAGCGGCTGGCACTCGACTATCTGCAACGGCGCAATCGGCAGCACCAGGCTGGCCGCGACGCTAACAGTGAACTTGAGGCGCGAATTCGCTCCTACGAACTCGCCTTCCAGATGCAGGCACACGCCCCGGAAGCAGTCGATCTGTCAACTGAAACGGCCGAGACAAAAGCTCTCTACGGACTTGAGAACAAAGAGACCGCCCGATTTGGCCGCAACTGCCTGCTGGCCCGCCGGTTGGTGGAGCGGGGCGTGCGGTTCATCCAGTGCTATCACGGCTCGGGAAGCAAGTGGGATGCCCACAAGGGGATCGAGGCCAACCATTCCAAGATGTGTCGCGAAATGGACCAGCCGGTGACGGCCCTCCTGACCGACCTCCGCCGCCGGGGCTTGCTTGATGAGACCCTGGTTGTCTGGGGAGGCGAGTTCGGTCGCACACCGATGAGTGAGAAGGGGGATGGTCGCGACCATAACCCGTCTGGTTTCACCATGTGGATGGCCGGCGGTGGCGTCCACGGTGGCACGGTCCACGGCACCACTGACGAGGTTGGGTTACACGCAGTCGACAACCGCCTGCATGTGCACGACCTGCACTCAACCATTCTGTATCTGCTC